>JAZQFU010000180.1:0-6941 GCA_045539675.1 Clostridia bacterium
AAAATTATTTGTTGTTTTTCTTTGCCGTATTTATTGATGAAATAAGGAGCTTTTTTAGTTCCAAACATTTATCAAGGACAGCAGTGTCGGCATAAAAACCGGCTTCTATGAGAAGCTCAAGCCAATATTCGCTTTCCGAGCACTCTTTTAAAGATATTTGCAGTTTAGCAATAAAATCATTCTTGCTGTGACCATAAAATGCTTCTCTTATATTTGCTCCTATACTTGTTCCACTTCGAATAAGTTGATTTGTAAGAAAGCTCTCTCTTTTGTCGCGTTTTACCTCATTGCAGATTTTAATAATATCCAACGCGAACTGTTTAGACTTTAGAAGTAAGGGGCTATCCATAACTATCTCCTTTATAAAAACAAACTCGCTCAAGAGAGTTTGTACCAGACTTCTTCCTTCTTCACTATTACCTATTACTTCAATTCATAAAAGGCAATGTTTCATATACAATTACTGAAAATTCGAAATATTTTTGTATATTTTTAACAAAGTTGAAATTTTGGCAAAAAAATTTGCTGAAACCCTTGAAATTACTGGGTTTTTATTGTATAATAGCCAGGTGACAATTTGAGCGATGAAGCGGGAGGTTGCGGCGAAAGCCGGTTTTTCCGTGGAGTATGTCCGATTATAAACCGGGCGGCAGAGCACTTTTTATGGTGTAATTGAAAATTTCGCAGAATGCTGCTGCGAATCTTTCAACCCGCTCATTGGGCATGAGGCGGGTTTATATTTGGGGGTTTAAGAAACACCCGGCACTGTGGAAAGTTTTTTCATGTCGTACCACAAATCCAAGGAGGTATAACATAATGGCAGCAAACGAAAAAATCAGAATCAGATTAAAGGCGTATGATCATATGCTTATCGATCAGTCAGCAGAAAAGATTGTTGAAACCGTAAAGAGAACCGGAGCTAAGGTTTCAGGTCCCATACCCCTTCCCACAAAGAAAGAGGTAGTTACAATCTTAAGAGCTGTGCATAAGTATAAGGATTCAAGAGAGCAGTTTGAAATGAGAACTCATAAGAGACTCATCGACATCTTAAGTCCTACGCCCAAAACACTTGATGCATTAACAAAGCTGGATTTGCCCGCCGGCGTTGAAATCAACATCAAGCTGTAATTTTTTTAAGAAAGGATGCCCCGCATGGCGAGGGCACGAAGGTCAAGTTGGCAAAAGCCAACCAATAACCAAGGAGGTATTAGAATGGAAAAAGGCATTATCGGAAGAAAACTGGGAATGACACAGATTTTCGATGAAAACGGAAAATTCATTCCCGTAACCGTAGTTGAAGCCGGACCCTGTACGGTTGTTCAGAAGAAGACAGCGGAAATCGACGGTTACGATGCAATTCAGCTGGGATTTGCTGATGTTAAAGAAAAGCATCAGACAAAGCCTCAGAAAGGTCACTTCGCTAAGAACAATCTGGGAGTTAAGAGATTTTTAAGAGAGTTCAGACTCAATGATGTTTCCTCTTATAACACCGGAGACGAAGTTAAGGCAACAATCTTCGCTGCCGGCGATAAGATTGATGTTACCGGAACCTCAAAAGGTAAAGGCTTCGCAGGCGTTATCAAAAGATGGGGACAGCACAGAGGTCCTATGACTCACGGTTCAGGATTCCACAGAAGCTCCGGATCAATGGGAGCTTGTTCCGATCCTTCAAGAGTATATAAAGGCAAGAAGCTTGCCGGACACATGGGCTGCGAAAAGGTAACTGTTCAGAACCTTGATGTTGTTAAGGTTATTGAAGAAACCAACCTTATCCTTGTTAAGGGTGCAGTTCCCGGCGCTAAGGGCGGTATTCTGGTATTAAAAGATACCGTCAAGAAATAGAGAGGAGGATAAAACATGCCAAAAGTTGATTTATTTGATATGAGCGGAAAGAAAGTCGGCGATATCGAATTAAGCGACAGCATTTTCGCAATTGAAGTAAATAAATATGCTCTTCACGCTGCAGTTGTTAATCATCTTGCAAACAAGCGTCAGGGCACTCAGAGCACTAAAACAAGAACTGAAGTCAGGGGCGGAGGAAGAAAGCCCTGGAGACAGAAGGGAACCGGCAGAGCAAGACAGGGTTCAATCCGTGCACCCCAGTGGGTTGGCGGTGGTGTAGCTTTAGGTCCCAAGCCCAGAAGCTACAGATACACTCTTAACAAGAAGTTAAGACAGCTTGCTCTTAAATCAGCATTATCCGCAAAGGTTGCTGAAAACAATATCATCGTTATCGATAATATCGATGTTGCAGAGTACAAAACCAAGGAAATGGTTAAATTCCTCGGAAATATCAATGTTGATTCCAAGGCTCTTATCGTTCTCAACGAAAAGAACGACAAGGTTGTAAGATCAGCTGCAAACATTCCCGGAGTTTTAACAACTCTTTCCACCACTCTCAACACCTACGACGTTTTAAATCACGATAAGTTCATTATCACAGCAGACGCCGTTAAGAAATTAGAGGAGGTGTATGCATAATGAAATTCGCTCACGATATCATAAGAAGACCTATTATATCAGAAAAAGCTTTAGCAGGAGTACCCGATAAGAAATATACCTTTGAGGTTGCTAAAACCGCTAACAAGTTCGAAATCAAAGACGCTGTTGAAAAGGTATTCGGAGTTAAAGTTAAAAGCGTTAAGACTCTCAATATCCCCGGAAAAATGAAGAGAGTCGGAGTGCATACCGGAAAAACCCCCGATTACAAGAAAGCCGTAGTTACTTTAACAGAGGACAGCAAAGCAATCGAGTTCTTTGAAAGCATGGCTTAATTAAGTAAGGAGATGAATTTAAGTGGCTATAAAGAGTTATAAACCGACTACACCGTCCAGAAGAAATATGACGGTAACAGATTTTTCAAAGCTGAGCAAGGTTAAGCCTGAAAGATCCTTGCTGGTAAGCCTTAAAAAATGCGCCGGCAGAAACTCCTACGGTAGAATCACCGTAAGACACAGAGGCGGCGGAAATAAGAAAAAATACAGAATTATCGATTTCAAGAGAAACTTGGATGCTTTAACAGCAACAGTTCTTACTCTTGAATACGATCCCGGAAGAAGCGCGTTCATCGCTCTCGTTCAGTATGAGGACGGAACCAAGAAGTATATCATCGCTCCCGAAGGCTTAAAGGTTGGCGACGTTATCACTTCAGGCGAAGCTTCCGATATCAAACCCGGTAATACCCTTCAGATTAAGGATATTCCCGTTGGTACTATCATCCACAATGTTGAGCTTCAGCCCGGTAAAGGCGCTCAGATGGTAAGAGCTGCAGGTGCTTATGCACAGCTTATGGCTAAGGAAGGCAAGTATGCTCAGGTAAGACTTCCCTCCGGCGAAGTAAGAATGGTTCTCACCGTTTGCCGTGCAACAATCGGTCAGGTAAGTAACATTGATCATGAAAATGTTTCAATCGGTAAAGCAGGTAGAAAACGTCATATGGGTATCAGACCTACCGTTCGTGGTGTTGTTATGAATCCTTGCGATCACCCTCACGGCGGTGGTGAAGGTAAATCTCCCATCGGTCGTCCCGCTCCTGTAACACCCTGGGGTAAACCCGCTCTCGGACTTAAGACAAGAAAGAAAAAGAAACAGAGCACCAAGTTCATCGTAAAGACAAGAAAGTCTAAGTAAGGGAGGAGGAAAAATAAATGAGCAGATCGTTAAAAAAAGGACCCTACGTTGAAGAAAGACTTTATAACAGAATAGAGGCTATGAACAACGCAGGTGAAAAAAGAGTTATAAAAACATGGTCAAGAGCTTCTACTATTTTCCCCGAATTCGTTGGACACACAATAGCAGTTCATGACGGTAGAAAGCACGTTCCGGTATACGTTTCCGAAGATATGGTAGGTCACAAGCTGGGTGAATTCGCTCCCACAAGAACCTTCAAAGGACACGCCGGCTCCAAAACAAGCGTTAGATAAAAAAACGAGAGGAGGATAAACAATGGAAGCAAGAGCAAAGCTCAGCTATGCAAGAATTGCACCCAGAAAGGTTAAAATCGTTATCGATCTTATCAGAAACAAGCCTGTTGGAGTTGCAATCGGTATTTTAAGAAATACCCCCAAAGCAGCATCTTACATTGTTGAAAAGTTATTAAAGTCCGCTATCGCAAATGCGGAAAATAATCATAATATGTCTGCCGACAACTTATACGTTAAGGAAATCTATGCAAATCCCGGCCCCATTCTCAAGAGAATTCAGCCGAGAGCGCAGGGCAGAGCATTCAGAATTAACAAGAGAACAAGCCATATTACGGTAGTTCTTGCGGAAAAAGAGTAAAGGAGGCAAGATTATGGGTCAGAAAGTAAGCCCTCACGGATTAAGAGTCGGAGTAATTAAAGACTGGGATTCCAAATGGTATGCGTCCAAGAAGGATTTCGGAGATAATCTTGTTGAAGATTATAAAATCAGAGAGTATTTAAAGAAAAGACTTTTTAATTCAGGAATAGCATCAATCGAAATTGAAAAGAAGCTCAATAAAGTTTATATTTCTCTTCACGCTGCAAAGCCCGGTATCATCATCGGTAAAGGCGGAGTTGAAATCGAAAAGTTAAGAGCTGACATTCAGAAGCTTATAAACAAAGAAACCCACATCAATATCGTTGAGATCAAATCTCCCGATATGGACGCACAGCTTGTTGCTGAATCAATCGCAGCGCAGCTCGAGAAGAGAGTATCCTTCAGAAGAGCAATGAAGCAGGCTATGCAGAGAACCATGAAAATGGGTGCAAAGGGTATTAAAACCCAGTGTTCAGGAAGACTCGGCGGTGCCGAAATCGCAAGATGCGAGCACTATCACGAGGGAACAATTCCCCTTCAGACCTTAAGAGCAGATATCGACTACGGTTTCTGGGAGGCTGATACCACTTACGGTAAAATCGGCGTAAAGGTTTGGATTTATAAAGGTGAAATCCTTCCTGAAAGCAAAAAAGCAGTAAAGGCACCTGCGGAAGGAGGCAAATAATATGTTAATACCTAAGAGAGTTAAATACCGTCGCCAGCAGAGAGGCAGATTAAAGGGTAAAGCATTAAGAGGAAATACCGTTTCCTACGGTGAATTCGGTCTTGCGGCTGTTGAGCCCGCTTGGATCACCTCCAACCAGATCGAGGCAGCCAGAATTGCAATGACCCGTTATATCAAGAGAGGCGGTAACGTCTGGATTAAAATATTCCCCGATAAGCCCGTAACCGAGAAGCCCGCTGAAACCCGAATGGGTTCAGGAAAGGGTTCACCTGAGTACTGGGTAGCAGTTGTTAAGCCCGGCAGAGTTATGTTTGAAATCGGCGGAGTTTCCGAGGAGCTTGCAAGAGAAGCATTAAGACTTGCTATGCATAAGCTCCCCATTAAGTGTAAGATAGTAGCACGCGAGAACAATGAGGGTGGTGAAGTCAGTGAAGTTTAATGAAATAGTTGAAATGAATGATCAGGAATTGAACTTTAAGCTCGCTGAGCTTAAATCCGAGCTTCTTAATTTAAGATTTCAGCTCGAAGTTAACCAGCTTGACAATCCTATGAGAATCAAGGAAGTAAAAAAGAATATCGCGCAGATTAAGACTGTTCTCCGCCAGAGACAGTTAAACGCGGTTTCAGAATAGGAGGATTAAACAATGTCTGAAAGAAATTACAGAAAGACCAGAGTAGGTATGGTTGTTTCCGATAAAATGGATAAGACCGTAGTAGTTGCTGTTGTGGACAGCGTTAAGCATCCTCTTTACAAAAAGGTTGTTAAAAGGACTTACAAGCTTAAAGCTCATGACGCAAACAACGAGTGCCGTATAGGCGACAGAATCAAGGTTATGGAAACAAGACCCTTATCAAAGGATAAGAGATGGAGACTTGTTGAGATAATCGAAAAAGCAAAATAATCCAAATCGTAGAGGAGGATAACAATGATACAGTCAGAAACAAGACTCAAGGTTGCTGACAATACCGGTGCCAAAGAGCTTCTTTGCATCAGAGTAGTTGGCGGCTCGAGCAGAAAATATGCAAATATCGGCGACGTAATTATTGCTACGGTTAAAAAAGCTACACCCGGCGGTGTTGTTAAAAAGAGCGACGTAGTTAAGGCCGTTGTCGTAAGATCCAAGAAGGGCGTTGGCAGAGCTGACGGTTCCTACATCAAATTTGACGAAAATGCGGCAGTTATCATCAGGGACGATAAGAATCCCAGAGGAACCCGTATCTTCGGACCTGTTGCAAGAGAACTTCGTGACAAGGAATACATGAAGATATTATCACTTGCACCTGAAGTGCTGTAAGGAGGTATTCTTTATGATTAAAAAGATTCACGTGAAAAAAGGCGACAAAGTAGTCGTTATTTCAGGAAAAGATAAAGGTAAAAAAGGCAAGGTTCTTTCCGTAAATCCCAAGACTGCAAAGGTTATCGTTGAAGGCGTTAACGTAGCAACAAAGCATACTAAGCCCAGAAGACAGGGTGACGTTGGCGGAATCGTTAAGCAGGAAACACCTATCTATGCAGCAAAGGTTATGTATTTCTGCGATAAGTGCGGAAATAAAACAAGAGTAGGAAGAATGACTCTTGAAGGCGGTAAGAACGTCAGATACTGTAAGAAATGCAAAGAAGTAATTGACGACTAATTGCATTGGAAGGAGGTAAAACACCATGGCAAGATTAAAAGAGTATTATAAAAACGAGGTTGCCGGTGCTCTTCAGAAGAAGTTCGGATATAAGAACGTTATGATGATTCCCAAGCTTGAGAAGATCGTTATAAATATCGGAGCAGGTGACTCAAAAGATAACTCCAAACTGCTGGATGCAGCTGTTAAAGACCTTGCTGCCATCACCGGTCAGCAGCCTATCATAACAACTGCAAAGAAATCCGTTTCTAACTTCAAAGTAAGAGAAGGCATGAAAATGGGTTGTAAGGTTACCTTAAGAGGCGAAATGATGTATGAGTTCTTAGACAGACTCTTCAAC
>JAZQFU010000181.1:0-4334 GCA_045539675.1 Clostridia bacterium
TGTTCCCGGCTACGGAAAGGCGGAAGGGGATAAGATTTTCAGATATAACGGAACAGGCGTTGCAGGCTCCTGGTATCAGTTTATTTGCTTCGGAAACGGAGTTCCCGGTGCCTCCGGAGATATGGTCGGAGAGCTTAACTACCGAATGGGTGACGGTCATGATATATGGCTTCTTGCCAACAGAATGTACAACGGAATTACAAGTGATAATAATATTATAACTCTCCCGTATAAGGATGATTTATGGCACCATCTTACCTTTGCTTATAACAGTGTAACCCACGAAACAACTTTCTGGAACGACGGAGAATATATGAATAAGCTGACTTTCCCCTCAGCAGGCTTATGGCTGGTAAGCACCGCAAAGGTTGCCGATGGAAAAACCGTGGATATGGATGAGCTTAAGGTATGGTCGCTCAATCTTGCATCAAGCGGAAGAACTCATACCGATGAAAACGGTGCAACGGTTTATGATTCCTATAATTACATCGTAAATGAAAAGCTTGATAATAATGCGAAAGCGGAATTAACCGCAGGAGAAATTATTCTTTCAGTTGCAGGCAATACAGTAGGTGTTCTTGAAGGCTCAACCTGTATTGATGTTATTTCTGAGGTTGAAGAGCAGAATGATAGCTTAAGTGCAGTTGTTATTGACAGTCAGACCGGCTTTGAATGCGGAGAAACAGAAGATGCCGCAGGTAAGCTTCTTGCAGTTTCCAAGGCTGATAAAAACGGTGTTAAGGTTATAACCTATTTCAATATTGTTAAAGAAGAAAGATTTAAGCTCAGACCCCTTGTATATGCGGACGGTTCCGGATATTATATGGGTGATGCAGCAGGATATATTGAAGGAGCACCGAACTGGGCAAGTGCCGGCAATCCTTTTAACTGCGGTGCATCTGTTGAAATCGGAGGAGATGTTTCCGGTTACGGTAAAAAAGACGGAGATAAAATCATAAGATTTACCAATGCAGGAATACCTGCTTCCTGGTATCAGTATCTCACCTTCGGATATGGTGTTCCCGGTAAATCCGGAGACTTTGCAGGCGAGCTTGAATACCGCCTCGGTTCGGGTCAGGATGTATGGATTACGGGAAACAGAAGCTATAACGGAGAGCAGTGCGCTGCTATCGTAACTCTTCCTTATGTCGATAAAAACTGGCATACACTGAGCTTTGCTTATAACAGCGTAACTCACGAAACCACCTTCTGGAGCGACGGAGAATATCTTAATAAGCTTACCTTCCCGACTGCAGGTCTCTGGCTCGTAAGCAGTAACAGAATTACCGATGGAATGAGTATTGATTTTGACAATCTCAAAATGTGGATGCTTACCGAAGAAACAAGCGGAATGACATATGAATCAGACGGAAAGACAGTATATGAATCGTATGATTATATTGTCGGCGAAAAGCTTAAGCTTAAGCCCGTGCTCAATGCTTCCGATGAAGGAAAATGGTATATACACAGAAATGAAATCATAACAAAGAAAAATACAACAGTGGCAGATTTATCAGCTCTTGCATCAGATGTTACCGTTATCGGAGCAGACGGAAATATAGTTGCAGCAGATGCTGTGCTTACTTCCGGAATGGCTGCAGCAGTAACTGAAGACGGAGTAATCAGAAGCTATACAATAGGTGTATATAACGAAGGTAAGGGTATTCTTTATTCAGATTTAACAGCTTCGGGAGACGGCTACAGAATTCTTGTTTATAATCCCGGAAGCGAAAGCGTAAATGTTAACGGATATGTTAAGAATACCTCGGACGGAACCGTTAAGCCTTCGAAGGTTACGGTTGATGCCGGGGGCATAAGAGCAATAGAGACCGGAAGCATTTCTGCCGATAATTTAATCTTATATCTGTGGAACGATTCTCTTGCACCTCTTTGCAAGCCCTTAAGTATTTAATGCAAATTTCTGCAGAGACGGTAGATTAACCGTCTCTGCAGATTCAACGGCGGAGTGATTATAAATGAAAAGAATAAATTTGATTTTTGTTATTGCTTTGGTTTTTTCAGCGGCTTTTATCTTTTCGGCAGGTGCCGGTGATGCATTTATTCCTTCAGAGGAATTTGAAGCTCTTGAAACTACGGAAATAAAGCTTGTGAATGAAGCAGGAGATAGTCCGGTGACTCTGAATGGCGGAGAAAAGCTTACTGCATCGGTTAAGGTAAGGAATAATTCCGAAGAGGGGATTGAACTTGTACTTTACTGTGTGCTTTCTGAAAATAACAGGGTGAAAGAAATTTATAGCTACCCTGATACGGCAAAAGCAAATGATATAACCCCATTTACAAAGGAATTTACTCTCCCGGAGGAAACTGAAGGACTGACTCTTAATGTTATGCTCTGGGATAGTGAAGAAAATATAAAAAACGCTTGTACGGCACTGAGAATTCCCGATGAGGGAGCGGCTGTAAGAATAATTGATTTCGAAGGCAATGTTCTTGAAGGCTTTGAAGAGGAAAAAACGCAGTATGAGATAAAGATTCCCGCAAGCTTAAGAAAACCGGCACTTCTTAATGCTTTTCCCGTAGACGGCGGAACAAAAATAATAGTTCAGCCTCCGGTGTTTTTTCCCGGCAGAACCGTTATCAATGCCATTGCAAGAGACGGAACTGTAAAGGAATATGCAGTAAATTATCTCTGCGATGATATTCTTGCTTCAGATGCGGCAGTTCACGAAAAGCTTAATGCACGTTATACTCCCGTTGTCAAAAAGAATCTGGCGGTGAATGATGACTGCTTCAGTGATAAAGCATCAGGAACATATTCAACCTTTACCTATCTTGATGAAGGAATTGCAGGAAAGGAATGGATATGCTGTCCTGCAAACTGGGCGGTGCTTTCAAGTCAGAAAAAATTCTGGAACGGTACGGAAAACGGCAGTATGAAAATGTTCAGTTTCAATCTTTCAAAAACTGCAGTTATTCGTGTTTTATGCGAAAGTGAATGTTCTGTTGCAGGCTCTTTTTCCGATGCAGACGGCTGGATTAAGAAGGAAGTAACAGAACCTTATTACAAGCGTGTATATGAAGAAGAGGAAATATCCTCCGTTATTTCCTACGAGAAAACAGTAACGGTTCCGGAAGGGGAAACGTTAAATGTTGAAATTCCCAATCACGGAGGAGAAGCTGCTTATATTATAGTTATAGATTATTTGTATGATTCTTTTTAAGGAGGAAAAACGGTGAAAAAGTTATTGTTTTTAATTCTGGCAATATCTGTGCTTGCATCGGTGTATGTAAGTGCCGCAAATTCCATAGAAATAGAAAATGTGACCGTTAACGGTGCAGAGATGGTTGTTAACTTCAATACCTCAGGACTTGAAGCGGCAGATCAGGTTACTCTGCTTACCTATGCATCACCTAAAGCGGATGATGATGCAACTGAAGAAAATATTGTATATATCGATCAGATTGACAAAGCAGAAAATACTTCCATAAGCTTTAATCTTAAGGAAGCAGCATCAGGAACCTATCAGGTTAAAATGGGCGGAACAGATGTATCTGCTCCCGATGTATTATCAATAACCGTAGATCCCGATATGAGCGGAGATGTTCGCTTTGCCAAACTTCCCTTAACAGTATTTGCAGAAACCGCATCTGCAAATCAGTATGTTAAAAATCAGAGCGGAAGCTTTTCTGTAATCGAAAAAGGAGTTAACTACTTAGCGGCGTATGCAAATGTTCCTACACTTGAAGGATATACCGTAAAGGAATACGGAATAAGGCTTAACGGTACGGAATATCAGGCAAAAATTGAACTTACCGATTCGAAATATGCTATGATTTTCAAAGGAGCAGGCTTTACTGCAAATAAGGATGTTGTTGCATTTCCTTATGTAATCTACGCAAAAGATGGGGCAGAGGATATAACCTATTTCGGAAACACCTTTGCAGATACATTGTTTGTTGCTGAATAAAAAGAAGAAAAAGAAAGAAGAAATTATAAAAATCAAGGAGGAATTTAAATGAAAAGAATCATCATGTTAATGCTTTCCGTTTCAATGCTTGCAGCCTGCTTAAGCGGATGCGGAACGGAAAAAACAGCGGGAAATCTTTTTAACGAAGAGGTGTATAAGAAATCCGGACTTGATTTCGGCGGACTTGAAATGCCTCTTTCCGAAAACGGAGAGAAGGTTACCTGGGCTGTTACTTCAGATGTAACAACCTTAAACGACAGCTATGTTGTGAAGAAAATAAGAGAGCTTACGGGTGTTGACCTTCAGCTTGATATTTTATCACCTTCATCAGCAGAAGAAAAAACCAAGATTCTCATTGCATCCAAGAGTATGGATGATATAATGACAATTCATGATCCTGCGCTG
>JAZQFU010000182.1:0-8037 GCA_045539675.1 Clostridia bacterium
CATATCCTTTTTCATCATATGCAGTTATAGTGAAAAGCTCTTCCTTATTTTTTATAGATATTTATTTCAATGTTTGCTCTCTGGTTCAAATTCTACCAAGCACTTGTGTTCTGTAGGATATTATGATATAATATTAAAAACGAGTGCTTTGATTTGAACTTTTCATGCTGAAAAAGTGCATGTTTTTTGGTGAACGTGGAAGTGGTGTGTTCGGATAGGATTTTTTTCAAAAAATCCCCTGCATCTTTATTGTTCTGCTTTGCCAAAAAGAAACGACAATTTTCGACAGAAAGTTGTCGTTTCTTTTTGTACTCTTAACTCTTCACTTTTCTCTCTTCACTCTTATCTAAAATTGTCGTTTCCGGAGAAGAGATAAAAGAGAATAGAGAAGAGAAAAGGTTGCTCCGCTTTCCAAAAAAATTTGCCTTTAACAAGAGAAATCCCTTTCATAAGTGAATGAGAAATATGAAAATACATATATTTTTATTGACACCTTAAGGGTATGGTGATATAATACAATAAAATAAAATACCCCCCGGGGGTATGTGAGGTGATGAAAATGGAATGTTGTAATAAAAGACATAAAGAGAGAACGGAAGAGGAGGAAAAAAAGCTTCTTAACCGTCTTTCAAGAATTGAAGGTCAGCTTCGGGGAATCCGCAGAATGGTTGAAGAAAAAGCATACTGCCCCGATATATTAATGCAGGTTTCTGCCGTAAGCTCTGCTCTGGCAGGACTTAACAGAGAGCTTCTTTCGGAGCATATAAAAACCTGTGTGTATGAGGATATTAAATCGGGAAGGGAAGATGCGGCGGAGGAGCTTTCCGATGTTATAAGGAGGTTGATGAAATGAAGCAGTTTGATATTACGGGAATGAGCTGTGCTGCCTGCAGCGCAAGAGTTGAAAAGGCGGTTTCCGCCCTTCCGGGAGTGGAAGCCTGCCCGGTTAATCTTCTTACAAATTCAATGACCGTTGAGGGAAGCGCCTCTGCTTCGGAAATAATCGCAGCCGTTGAAAAGGCAGGCTACGGCGCTGCTCTTAAAGGGGAAAAAAGAGAAGAAAAAAATACGGAAGCAAATGAGGAAAAAATCCTTTTCACAAGATTTCTTGTTTCGGTTATACCCACCCTGCTTTTAATGTATTTCAGCATGGGTCATATGTTTGGTATTCCCGCCCTTCCGTTCTTTAAGGGGAATCCCGTTGGAACAGCTCTTATGCAGCTTGTTCTTGCGGCAACGGTAATGGTTATCAATCAGAAGTTTTTTATAAGCGGCGTAAGGGGAATCATAAACGGAGCACCCAATATGGATACCCTTGTTTCTTTAGGGTCGGGAGCCTCCTTTATATACAGTCTGGTAATTCTTTTCGTGATGACCCGTTCGGCTGAGGCAGGAAAATATCTTCACGGCTTATACTTTGAATCGGCGGCAATGATTCTTGCCCTTATAACTCTGGGGAAAACTCTGGAGGCAAGGGCAAAGGGAAAAACCACCGATGCAATAAAAGGGCTTATGAATCTTGCACCTCAGACGGCACTTTTATATGAAAACGGCAGAGAAAGAGAAATTCCCGCATCAGAGCTTAAAAAAGGGGATGTTTTCACCGTCAGAGAGGGTATGAGCTTTCCGGCAGACGGAGTGATAATTGAAGGTCATTGTGCAGTCAATGAAGCAGCTCTTACGGGAGAAAGTATTCCCTCCGATAAAGCCGAAGGAGATAAAGTTTCGGCGGCAACTGTTAATCAGTCAGGGTTTGTGCGGTGCCGTGCAACGGAGGTTGGCGGAGAAACCCTTCTTTCTCAGATAATAAAAACCGTAAGCGATGCGGCGGCAACAAAAGCTCCCATTGCACGTATTGCCGATAAGGTTTCGGGGGTTTTCGTACCGGTGGTTCTGGGGATTTCGGTTGTAACCATTGCGGTGTGGCTTTTATGCGGAGCAGATTTCGGATATGCCCTTTCAAGGGGGATTTCCGTGCTTGTTATAAGCTGTCCGTGTGCTCTGGGCCTTGCGACTCCCGTGGCAATTATGGTTGGCAACGGAGTCGGGGCGAAGAATAAAATCCTTTTCAAAACTGCCACCGCTCTGGAAGAGGCGGGTAAAACCACCATAGTTGCCCTTGATAAAACAGGAACGGTTACCGAAGGAGAGCCTGAGGTTACGGATATTATTCCTGCAGACGGAGTCAGCGAAGAAGAGCTTCTTTCCGTTGCATATTCTCTTGAAGTAAAAAGCAGTCATCCTCTGGGAAAGGCAATTTTGAAATACTGCGATAAAATAAAGCTTTCTGCAGATGAGGCGGAGAATTTTGTTAATATTCCCGGAAAAGGGCTTAAGGGCAGTCTTGCGGGGAAAGAAATTCACGGAGGAAGCTTCAGCTATATCCGTGAAAGCTTCTCTGTTACCCATAAGGAAAACAATATTTACGAAAAGCTTGCCGGAGAGGGAAAAACACCTTTGTTTTTCGTAAAAGACGGCAGACTTTCAGGCGTTATTGCCATTGCGGATAAAATTCGTGATGACAGTAAAAAGGCTATAGAAGAGCTTGGAAATATGGGCATTGAGGTTGTGATGATTACCGGAGATAACGAAAAAACTGCCAATGCGGTAAAGGAAAAAACGGGAATATCAAAGGTTTTTGCAGGAGTTCTGCCCGACGGCAAAGCAAAGGTTATCTCAGAGCTTAAGAAAAACGGCAGAGTTGCCATGGTGGGAGACGGCATTAACGATGCCCCTGCCCTTACGGTTGCAAATACGGGAATTGCTATCGGTGCAGGAACGGATATTGCCATTGATGCGGCAGAGGTTGTGCTTTTAAGAAGCAGTCTTTCGGATGTGGCGGCGGCAATACGTCTGAGCAGGAAAACCTTAAAAAACATCCGTGAAAATCTTTTCTGGGCGTTTATTTATAACGTTATAGGAATTCCCCTTGCGGCAGGAGTCTGGATTCCTCTGACCGGATGGGAATTAAGCCCTATGTTCGGTGCGGCGGCTATGAGTCTTTCAAGCTTCTGCGTGGTTTTAAATGCTTTAAGGCTTAATTTTGCAGATATTAAAAATCCCTTAAAGGATAAGAAAATAAAAAATAAAAAGGAGAAAAAACAAATGGAAAAGCTTTTAAAAATTGAAGGAATGATGTGCCCTCATTGTGAGGCAAGAGTTAAAAAGGTGCTGGAGGAAATTGACGGAGTAACCGAAGCAATTCCCAGTCACGAAAATAATAATGCTGTAGTCAAGCTTTCAAAGGATGTTTCCGATGAGCTTCTTATCAAAGCCGTAACAGAGCAGGGGTATAAGGCGGAGATATAGGATATCGGGCTCTGCGAGCCCGATACGATATGTTCCTTGGGGAACGAGATATATTTCCTTCGGATGCAATTTAAATGCAATGCTCTGCATTGCCACCACAATTATTCATTATTCTTTTCTGCCTTTCTGACAAAATGACACAAGGGTGGTTCCCTGCGTATAACGGGCGATTCGTGAATCGCCCCTACGATTTTAAAAATATTCCGCAAGGTGCCTTCCTCGTTGAGGAAGGTGGATTTGCCGCAGGCAAAGACGGAAGGAGTTAATTTCTAATTTCTAATTGCTAATTACGGCATCAGCCGTCACACTAAATTCCTTTGACAAACAGCAGCCGTTATGGTAGAATATAAGAAAAAGAATTAAGAAGGCAATGTTATGAGAATCAAGGAATCGGCAGAAAATTATCTTGAAGCTATTTATATGATAAAAAAGAATAAGGGTAACGTCCGAAGCATTGATGTTGCCGCAGAGCTTGGAGTTACCAAGCCCAGCGTTTCGGTTGCAATGAAGTCCTTCCGTGAGGAGGGTTATGTTTCCGTAAGTGAAGACGGATATATATCCCTTACGGAAAAGGGGCTTGAAATTGCCGAAAGAGTCTTTGAAAGGCATAATCTTATTGCTTCCGCTCTTATTGCCATAGGAGTCAGCGAAGAAACCGCCTATGAAGACAGTTGCAAGATTGAGCATGATATCAGTGAGGAAAGCTTTACTAAGTTGAAGGAATATATGAAAAAGAAAATTTAGGGGAGGCATCAGCTTCCTCTTTTTTTGTTTTTTTCTTTACATTCAGGGGAATTAGTGTTAAAATATCCGTCGGTGTAATCAGCCGGTATAAGGAGAATGGATATGACGAAAATTATAAAGAAAAATGCGGTGGTGGTTATTGCCTTTTTTGCGGCGCTTATAACCTGCCTTATAATTCCCCCGGATAAGAAATATGCGGGATATTTTGATTTTAAAACTCTTACTTGTTTATTCTGCGTGCTTGCGGTGGTATGCGCATTAAAAAACATCCGCTTTTTCTATACTCTGGCAACAAGAATTGTTATGATATTTAAAAATGCAAGAATGAGTATTCTTGCACTTGTTTATATAACCTTCATAGGCTCTATGCTTATAGCCAACGATATGGCACTTTTAACCTTCCTTCCTCTGGGGTATTTTGTTTTAACCTCAACGGGCAAGGAAAAATATATGGCATTTACCTTCATCATGCAGAATATTGCCGCAAATTTAGGAGGAATGCTTACTCCCTTCGGTAATCCCCAGAATCTTTATCTCTATACATATTTTAATATTCCCACAGGGGAATTTATGAAAATTATGGCACCGCCCTTTATTCTCTCTGTGGTGCTTATAACCGTATGCTGTCTTGTTTTTGTGAAAAA
Source organism: Clostridia bacterium (assembly GCA_045539675.1). Taxonomy (GTDB): domain Bacteria; phylum Bacillota; class Clostridia; order UMGS1840; family HGM11507; genus JAZQFU01. Next base: position 4,698 of record JAZQFU010000182.1, read on the forward strand.
CGAGCCTCTTACGGTTAAGGGGGAAGAAAAGAAGCTCCCTCCCGTAAGAACGGGAATATATCTTCTGCTTTTTACTCTTTCAATAGCAATCGTTTTCAGAGGAATTCATTATCTATGGGGGCTTTTCATAATTCCTCTTGTGCTTCTCTTTATGGATTGGCGTGCGCTTACGAAGGTTGATTACGGTCTTCTTCTTACCTTCGTTTTCTTTTTCATATTTGCAGGAAATATGGCAAGAATTGAAGCGGTAAGAGAGATTCTTTCCGGTCTTCTTTCAAAAAATACCCTTGTTTTTTCCGCCGCTTCATGTCAGGTTATAAGCAACGTGCCCTCGGCGGTGCTTCTTTCCAGATTTACGGAAAATTATCCTGCGCTTCTTGTGGGGGTAAATATCGGCGGTGCGGGAACCCTTATCGCTTCCCTTGCCAGCCTCATAACCTTCCGTGAATATCTTAAGCATAATCCGGGAAAAACCGGATATTATATTAAAATGTTTTCTGCATTTAATTTCGGCTTTTTAATTATTCTTACCCTGTTTATGCTTTTCATTCAGTCTTAATAAGGCTCTCGAATAAATTTTCATTGCTCTTTTAAGGCGTTCAACGGAAGCCGCCTCGTCAACTCCGTGAACGTGACCTCTTTCGGGAGGAAAATCCCCGGGAGGAACATTTGCATCGGTGCCGAAAACATATGCTTCGGGAAGCATATGGGCATAGGTAAGACCGCACATTGCATAAGGCTCTTCGTTTTCACCGGTTACTTCATTGGAGGCAGTCTTTAAAATTCTTACCGTTTCAGAATCTGAGGGAAGCTCGTAAGGTTGGCAGGCTTCCTTTGCGGAAAAGATGAAAAAGCCGTATTCTTTTGCTTTTTCTCCAACCTTCTCAAGGATTTCTTTTGCGGTTATACCCACGGGATAACGTATTCCCAGATGTATTTCCGGATATCCGCCTCCGTCGGTGATTTTTCCGCAGAATACCGTAAGCTGATTTATAAAGGGATGCTCTGTTGAGATGCCGAAGACCTTGCCGTGGATATCCTTTGAGCATAAAATCATAAATTCCGCAATTCTCTTAAGGGAAGCATCTTCAGTAAGTGCTTCGCCGAGTTTTGTTATCATATTTCCTTCGGGATCGGGATTTGAGCCGTGACGGGGAACCGAATAAAATGAAAGGAAGGGAGCCTTCTCTTCCTTTTTTTGCGCCGTTGCATAGCCGGGAGAATCCGGAAGACCGCCGTTTATCAGTATATTGCCTGAGGAAATTTCACTTTTTAAAATAAGGTTAATACTTCCCGAGCCTGCAGTTCCCACGGGAAAGCTCCCGTCGGGAATAAGAGAAAGGGCGGGAGGCTCGTTTTCTTTAAGAAAGGCTTTAACGTCTTCCATTCCCGTTTCCTCGTTGCTTCCCAGATATATGGCAGGATTAAGAGTGAGGGAAATTCCCTCTTTTTTTATTATTTTAAGAAGATTGAATATTGCAGAAAGCTGACCCTTGTTATCCGAAGCGCCTCTGCCTATAATGCAGTTTTTATAAACAACAGGAGAGTAAGGCTCAAAATTCCAGCCGTCTCCTTCGGGCATAACATCTCCGTGAATCCAGATTCCCACATCCGGCTTCCGGTCATAAAGGGCGGAAACCACCACTCCCGTTTTCGTATCTGTAACGAAGAAGCCTTCCTTTTTAGCAGCTTTTTTGAAGAATTCAAGCATTTCCTCCGGACCTTCCCCGAAAGGGGCGTTTTCCTTCGGTTCTCCCTGAACGCTTTTTATTTTTATAAAATCCATTGCATCGGAAATTATATTTTCTTCACTTTCTTCTATAAGAGTATCAATTCTTTTAATAAGCTCTTCCATTTCAATCACCTTTTTCCATATTATCATTCTTTAAAGGGAAAGTAAACTAATATACGTAAAAAATTAAAAAAATTCTCTTGCAATTGTCTTTAAAATGTGTTATTATCTATTTTCAAAGAATGATAAAAATTTAACAAACTTTTAGAAGGTGATGTAAAATGAATAAAATCACAATTATAGGAACCGGAAGCGTAGGCTCCACAATTGCATATACTCTGACTGTTACGGGGCTTGCTTCCGAAATAGTTATGATAGATATTAACAGAGATAAGGCATCGGGAGAAGCCCTTGATATAAGGCAGGGGACTCCCTTCTGCTCCCCCGTTTCCATATATGCGGGCAGCTATGAGGATGCCGCAGGCTCGGATATAGTAATTTTATCCTCCGGTCTTGCAAGAAAGCCCGGGCAGTCAAGACTTGATCTTGTGCAGGTAAACGTGGATATTACCGGGGGGATAATTCCCCATATAACCCGTTATGCCCCCGATGCCGTGTATATTATCGTAAGTAACCCCGTTGATATTTTAACCTACAGCTTCCTCAGGCAGTCAGGCTTGCCCGAAAATCAGGTTATCGGCTCGGGAACGATTCTCGATACCTCAAGACTACGTGCAAAGCTTTCGGAATGCTATTCCATAAATCAGAATAACGTTCATGCATACGTGCTTGGTGAACACGGAGATTCTTCCTTTATTCCCTGGTCGGTGGCGAATATTTCAAATATACCCATATACGGGGATTTTTCTCCTCTTGTTCCCGGCGGAGAAGCAGAAGGAATCCGCTGGCCTGAAATAGACCGTAAGGAAATTGAAAGCTATGTTAAAAAATCCGGCGCAAGAGTTATTGCAAGAAAAGGTGCAACCTATTATGCGGTTTCGGTTTCCGTATGCCATATATGTAAGTGTATTTTAAGCGGAATAAGCACTACCCTTACGGTTTCAAGTATGCTCCACGGAGAGTACGGCATAAACGATGTATGTTTAAGCCTTCTTAATGTGGTGAACAGCAAGGGAACAGACGGAAAGCTTATCCTTCCTCTTAACGATGAGGAAATTGCCGCCCTTCATAACAGCGCTGATACACTTAAAAATCTTATTGCCGGACTTCGCATTTAGTAATTGCAATTTCGGGAGTGGTGTGGTAGAATAGATTTAACAGTGTTAAATCTATTCAGCTAAATTCGCCTGACGGCGAGCTAAATGTGCTGATGCACGCTAAATTGCTTCACAGCTAAATTGACCTGCGGTCAGTTATAAGGCGAATTTAATTTAGCTGTTTCGACAGAAACAATTTAGCTATGGACCCAAGCGGAATAATTTAGCTTTGAGCTTTAGCTCAAAATTTAGCTAAAAATATTTGCATCTAATTCGTTCATCGATTTTAAAATGATTGTAGGGCACAATGAGAAATAGACCGGCATGCAAATTGTTTTGCTTGTATTGGCGATGAAAGCTGTTTTTGAACGAATTTGAAAAGAAAATAAGG
>JAZQFU010000183.1:0-2162 GCA_045539675.1 Clostridia bacterium
TGATTTTGCAAAAAATCCTCACTCCCTTACCTTAGCAAAAAAAGACGGTCTTAATGCATTGAAGGTTGAAATTCCTGCGGCAGGACAATCCGTTCAGCTCGGAGTTCCCGTAACGGATTTATCGGGAAACAGGAAAGATAAGGATTATGTATTCTATTGCCAGCTTTATTCCGAGAACGGCTTTGAAACAGCCAATGCACCATCGGTAAGTGTTTCGTTTTATGACCGTGTGGGTGAAGAAATTTACAGCACGCGTCCCATAAAAACGGAAAAGGGGAACGAATGGTATCAGGTGCTGGCAGAAATAAAGGCAACTGAAATTCCTTCAAATGCCGCATATATGAAGGGCATTATATATTTCCCGAAGGGATGCGTAACCAAAGGAACCTATCTTGCAACTCCCGGCTTTTTCTATGAAGGTACTGAAAATGAAGAAGAAACCGAGTTCTTTGCAAACTCCTCAGTTATTATGAAAGCGGGCAGCTCCGATGCCTTTGTTAACCGCTTTAAGATACAGATAGATAAGGAAGACGAAACAATTACTCCCGTTCTTGCAGACGGAGTTGCGGCGGCACCTTTAAGATTTATTGCCGAAACCGCAGGGGCAGAGGTTTTATGGGATGCATCCGAGAGTAAGGTTATTATAACCAATGCGGACGACAATATTGATATTTCCGTAAAAACAGGGGAAGCATCAGCTATGGTTAACGGAAAGGAAATTCCGTTAAAGACGAAAACCTTCATCAAAAACGGTCGCACCTTCGTATCTGTAAAGGAAATTGCGGAGGCTCTCGGAAGAAAAGTGTATTCCGACGAGTCGGGTATGATAATTATCACAGATGACAAAGCACTTGACCCGGTCAAAGACAGCGCAATCATAAGAAGTATAAACAGCTATTTCGGGAGGTAAGTATGAGAAGAATTTTATGTTTTATCACGGCGGTTGCACTTCTTTGTGCGGCGGTGCCCGTTGGCTTTGCTGAAGATGCTATGGTTTCTCTTTATATAAGAAATCACAGCTTTGAAGAGGGCGGGTACGTTTTTGTTGAAAGCGGAGATGAAATTCCCGGCTGGAGCCTTTTCGGAGATATTCCCGCAACCTCTATGAGTGGCGCGGATTTTATGTTTATTGAGATTGCCGAAAAATCCAGAAAAGGACTTGATTTCTCTTATGCTCAGTGTAAGACTCCGTCTGACGGGGAAAAATGTCTTGCTTTGATTGACGGACTTTTAAATTCTGCATTATATATGAAATCTGATGAAGTAAGCGTAAATGAAGGCTTTGAATACACCCTCTCCTACGATATATGGACAGACTGGAGAGGTGCTCACGGTATGGCAATCTATAACGGTGAAGGAAAGCTTTATAAAAACGGAAGCTGGATTGATGCAACGGATGCAAATCTCCGTTCAATATGCGGAAACGGTTATACAACCGCAACTCCTCCTCCTGGAATAACAACCTATAAGGGAAATGTGTGGAACAAGGTAACAGATAAATTTACTGCTCCCGCAGGCGCAGTAAAAGCAAGAATTCTTCTTTTCTCTGCCGTTGCGGCAAATGCAAACTCAAATTTTGATAACGTGCGTCTTGAGTTTCCGAGAAGTCTGCTTAAGGTGGATGCAGGGCTCGAAAACGGAAACTTTGAAAAAGGTCTTGAAGGCTGGGAAGGGCTTTTCGGAGCAGACATCAGCGAAAGGGTTTCGGTAAGCAATTCCGCAGGATGCATTGAAATATCAGGCGCAGAGGAATTTTTTATTGCTTCAAAGCCTGTAAACGTATTTAAAAATGTAAAATACAGCATATGGTACAGTTCGGATATGCCTATAGGCTGCAGCGGAGTATTTTTTAACGCAAAAGGAGAGATATACAGCGCTTCTTCAGAAAGCTTCATTCCATGTACCGAAGAAAACCTGACAAGCGTTGTGCTTGGCTCAACTGTTTCGGAAGCTCCCGAGGGTGCGGTATTTATGAGAATTATTCTGATGCCTTTGACTGAAAAAACCGTTTGCGGAATGTTTGAATTAAGCTTTATTCCTCCTGCGGATTTTGCTGTATCTGCTCCCGTTCTTGAGAAAAACGGAAAAATTTTCACCGAAGGTGAAAAATATTCTGCCGGAAGTCGGATCGTAGCCATGTCGTTCTGTGAGCCAAGGAGTTG
>JAZQFU010000184.1:0-7696 GCA_045539675.1 Clostridia bacterium
GCAGAGGTAAATGATAATGTTTTTCTTGAAGAAAATCAGCCCATAATAATATACGGAAAAAACAGGGCTTCACTTTCATTAAAAAGCGGAAGAAAAAGTGAATACACGGCATCAACCTCAGAAATAAATGTAAGCATATCTGAGGGCGGAACGGTTTCTCCGTCAGTTCTTTCAGTTAAAAACGGAGAGCAGGGAGAATTCGTGATTAAGCCAGACGAGGGGTATTGCATTGAATCTGTAACCTTTAACGGATACCCGCTGTTTCCGGATAAGGAAGGCAGAATAACTACTCATACCGTAAGAACAGATTCAAGCCTTGCGGTAAGCTTTCTACCGAAAGAAGGCAGAGAAAGAGTAAGCTTATACAGTGAGCTGGCATACCCCGATGAGTATTCCTTTGCGACATTCGGATGTGCGGAAGAGGGTGCAGATGAATACGGAATTGCAGTAAGCAAAACAGAAGATTTTAAAGACTGTGTTTTATATCCGTCAAAGTCGGAAAGTGCAGACGGAAGATACGGAATAAAAATTAAGGGGAACAGTCTTTATATCAGGGCTTACGCCGTATATGAGGGTAAGACTGAATTTTCAGAGAAAATACTTTTTGCGGAAAATGAATACACAGCACTTCATAATCCGTCATATGAGGGAGCGGAAAAGGGAAGTCAGAATTTGTTCCTATCCGGCGGAGGCTCTCTTAAAGACGGAAGTCTTGTATATTCAAATATGCCTTATACCGTTAAAATGAATTCGGAGCTTTTCGAGGATGCTGATTATCTTAGTCTTATAAATCCGGTTATTTCATCTGTTCCCTCCGGAGTTAAATCCTCCTGGAACGGAGAATTAAGGGATTATTTCAGCTTTGATGTTTACAGAAGCGGAAAATTGTATGTCTTTACATCAGGTGACTTTATTCCTTTGGAAAGCTATGGCTTCAGAAAATATAAATCAGCACTGGAAACAGGCTTCATAAGAAAATATAATCCTCCCTGGAATGTATATCATGATAAGGATTTCAAGTGTGTATATACTATTTCAGTTGACGTGGAAAAAGGAAAGAAAAAGCATATTGAATTACCCAATGCCGCCTGGTACGATTCGAATCAATGGGGATATTTTGTTGTTTTTGTTCCGTTTGTTCAATAATGCTTGAAATAAGTTACTTATTGTGATAAAATCATAGCCATCGGGTATTTCTGATGGCTATGATTTCTTTCGGAGGTGAAGCAGATGTCTGCAGGAAAACTTAAAGGCTATATTCTGGTTATTTTAAGTGCAGTTATTTTCGGCTGTATGCCTCTTATGGCGAAGTATGTATATAACGATGGAGTAACCTCCTTAAGCCTTGTTTTTTTACGTAATTTAATATCACTTCCAATGCTTGCGGCAGTATGCTTTTTAAAGGGGGATTCTCTTAAAATTCCTTCAAGGATTGCGGCAAAGATCGGGCTTGCAGGAATAATGGGATGTGGAATCACTCCGCTTCTTTTATTCAGCTCATATAATTATCTTGCTTCGGGAACTGCAACGGTATTTCATTTTGTTTATCCCGCTCTTGTTGTTATTGCAGAGGTTCTTTTCTTAAAGAAAAAAATGAACCCTTTTAACGGTCTCAGTGTCTTTCTGTGTATTGCGGGAATCTGCCTTTTTTATAACCCCGAAGAAGGAATAAATCTTTTCGGAAGCGGAATAGCATTACTTTCGGGGCTTGCATATGCAATATATGTTGTTATGCTTTCTGTGCTTAATTTCAGAAAAATGCCGGGATTCGTTTTCAGTTTTTATGCGGCATCGGCAAGCACTGTTTTTATGTTTTTTGTATGTATACTGAGCGGAAATCTGTTGCTTCCTCATTCGCTTGCAGGATGGGCGGTTACGGTTTTATTTGCCTTTTCCATAAATGTTGGTGCTGTGGTAATGTTTCAGCTTGGAACCTTCATCATAGGCGGACAGAAATCGTCGGTTTTAAGTACCTTTGAGCCTATAACAGGAGTGATTATAGGTGCAGTAGTTTTTAATGAGCCGGTAACGGCAGGAACCGTTATGGGAACCTTGCTTGTTATTGCTGCAGGAATTGTTATAGCATTATCAGAGAAAAAAGTAAAAAATGTATAAATACAGGGAGTTGTTAAAATGAAACCAAGAATTCTTGTTACACCGTGTCAACGTATTGAGCCTTATCTCGATGCCATAAACAGGAGCGGGGGAGAAGCGATACTTTACGACGGCGGAGAAATTGATTTATCACTTGACGGACTTCTTCTTACGGGCGGACCGGATATTCATCCGTCATATTTCGGAGAAGAAATAAACGGAGCTGTTAATATAGATGATGCACGTGATAAATCTGAATTTGCTATAACCAAAGCATATACAGATATGAAAAAGCCGATTCTTGCAATCTGCAGAGGATGTCAGCTCATAAATGCATTTTTCGGAGGAACACTTCATCAGCATTTACCCAATGCAGATGAGCACCGTTCCGAGCCGGGAACGGAAAATACAAATAATGCATATACAACGGAAGAAACTCTTGCACGTAGAATATTTGGAGAAAGACCGGTTATAAACAGTTATCACCATCAGGCAATAAAGGATGTTGCAGATGGGTTTAAGGTAAGTATCATATCTGTTGATGATAATGTTATTGAGGGAATTGAACATAAAACCCTTCCCATATGGGCTTTTCAGTGCCATCCTGAAAGAATGTGTTATGATGCAAAAAGGGAAGGCACGCAGGATGCCGCAGGTTTGTTTAAGTTCTTTGTTGAAGAATGTGGTAAAAAATCGTAGATTAAAAGTTGCGTTCTTAAGGATAATAGTTTAACAGGCAGAAACGAAATTAACCGTTTCTGCCTTTTAAAATAATTGTGTTTCTATGATAATATGGATTTTCCCGTATACAGACTGTAATATCTTCCCTTATCCTCAAGGAGCTGATCGTGAGTTCCTCTTTCAATGATTTTTCCTTTTTCAAGCACCATTATAACGTCGGAATTTCTTACGGTGGAAAGGCGGTGTGCAATAACGAATACTGTTCGTCCCTTCATAAGAGCATCCATGCCTTTCTGTACAAGAGCTTCGGTTCTTGTATCAATACTTGAAGTTGCTTCGTCAAGAATCATTACGGGCGGATTTGCTACTGCGGCTCTTGCAATAGAAATTAACTGCTTTTGCCCCTGAGATATTCCCTCGGCGTTTTCCGAAAGAAAAGTATTGTAGCCGTCGGGGAGACGGGTGATAAAATCATGGGCATTAACAAGCTTTGCCGCATTGATGCATTCTTCGTCCGTTGCATCGGTTCTTCCGTATCTTATGTTATCCATAACAGTTCCGCTGAAAAGATTAACATCCTGAAGCACCATTCCTAGGCTGGCACGAAGAGAGCTTTTTTTCATTCTGTTTATGTTTATTCCGTCATAACGGATTTTTCCGTCGGCAATATCGTAGAATCTGTTAATAAGATTTGTAATAGTGGTTTTTCCTGCTCCCGTTGAACCGACAAAAGCAACCTTTTGCCCCGGCTCTGCATAAAGAGAAATATCATGAAGTACGGTTTTCTCCTCGGTGTATCCGAAATCAACCTCATACATCCGAACGTCACCTGTAAGTTTTGTGTATGAAAAGCTTCCGTCAGCTTCGGGAAGCTTCCACGCCCATATTTCACCTTTTTCAGATTCAGTAAGCACTCCGTTTTTCTCAACAGTCTTAACAAGGGTAACATCGCCCTCGTCCATTTCAGGCTCTTCGTCAAGAAGCTCAAAAATTCTTTCAGCACCGGCAAGTGCCATAACAATGGAATTAACTTGTTGCGAAATCTGATTAATAGGCATGGAAAAGCTTTTTGAAAGCTGCATAAACGAACCTACGGCACCAAGGGTTAATGCACTTATTCCCGAAAGGGAAAGAAAACCGCCGAGAATTCCGATAAGCACGTATTGAACATGGCCTAAGTTTCCCATAATAGGCATAAGAATATTTGCAAATTTGTGAGCAAGTGTTGAGTTTTTCTTAAGCTCATTGTTCTTAAGATCAAAGGCGGATTTAGTTTCCTCCTCATGGCAGAAAGCTTTGATTACTCTCTGACCGTTTATCATTTCTTCAATATATCCGTTGGTTTCGCCGAGGGATTTCTGTTGCTTTATAAAGTATTTGCCGCTGTTACCGCTTACCTTTTTTGAAATGAAAAGCATTAGCATAATAAATGCTATAACGAAAACAGTAAGATAAACACTTGTGAAAAGCATTGCGAAGAATACCGAAATAACCGTAATAGCCGATGACCAGAGATTGGGAATGCTTTGCGAAATCATTTGTCTTAAGGTATCGGTATCGTTGGTATAATGACTCATAACGTCACCGTGAGTATGAGTATCAAAATATTTAACGGGAAGCTTCTGCATATGCTCAAACATATCATCTCGTATTTCTCTGAGTACTCCCTGGGCGACTGTTATCATAAGACGGTTATAAATATAAGTTGCCATTGCTCCCGAAAAATAGATTACTCCCATTATTATAAGGGTAGTTAATAGACCTGAAAAATCGGGATTTGCTTCAAGAAGCAGGGGAGCGATATAGTCATCTATGAGAGTTTTGATAAAGAGTGAGCCGCATACTCCGGCAACAGAGCTTACCGCTATTGCAATAAAAACGGCAACAAGCTTAAGCTTGTAGGCAGAAATATAGCTCATCAGTCTTCCTAAAGTCACTTTGATTGGTTTTTTTCTTTCAAAATGCTTCAGATTCATATTCATTCTTGCCATTATATCGCCTCCTTTGTCTGAGATTCATAAACCTCACGGTAAATTGCATTGGAGGAAAGAAGCTCACTGTGAGTTCCTATTCCGTTGATTTTACCGCCATCCATAACTATTATACGGTCTGCATTTTCAACGGAAGAAATTCTCTGAGCAATAATTATTTTTGTGGTTTCGGGAATATAGGTATCGAAGGCTTCCTGTATTTTTTTCTCGGTTGCAGTATCTACCGCGCTGGTGGAATCGTCAAGGATAAGTACCTTCGGCTTTTTTAACAATGCTCTTGCAATGCAGAGTCGCTGCTTCTGACCGCCGGAAACGTTGGCACCGCCCTGTTCAATGAATGTATCATAGCCTTCCGGAAATTCGCTTATGAAGGAGTGGGCCTGAGAAAGCTCACAAGCCGCTTTAAGCTCTTCATCTGAAGCTTCGGGATTACCCCATTTTAAATTTTCCTTAACCGTTCCCGAAAAGAGTATATTCTTCTGAAGCACCATGGAAACCGAGTTTCTCAATGCCTCAATATCATATTCCTTAAGATTTTTTCCGCCAAGCTTTATTTCTCCTTGTGTTACATCGTAAAATCTGGGAATCAGCTGAACAAGAGTGGATTTTGAACTGCCTGTTCCTCCGATTATACCGATGGTTTCTCCCGATTTTATTTTAAGATTAATGTCGCTTAAACAGGGATTGCCGTTTTCTCCGGCATAGCTGAAGGAAACATCCGAAAACTCAATTGAACCGTCGCTGATTTCATATGAAGGATTTTCACAGTTTGTAATATCCGGCTTTTCAACGAGTATTTCGGTTATTCTTTCTGCAGAAGCTCTTGAAATGGTTATCATAACGAAAATCATGGAAACCATCATAAGACTGGAAAGAATCTGCATTGTATAGGTAAACATACTCATAAGCTGACCTGTTGTCATACTTCCCGAAACAATGAGTCTTGCACCAATCCAAGAAATGAGAAGCATACAGGAATACGAAACCATTTGCATAAGGGGTGCATTAAAGGCGGTGATTTTTTCCGCAGAGGTAAACATTTCATATATTTTATTCGAAACGGTTTTGAATTTATCTGTTTCGTAGTCTTCGCGGACAAATGCTTTAACAACCCGGATACCTTTTAAGTTTTCTCTCACCACGTTGTTAAGCTTGTCGTATACTTTGAAAACACTTCTGAAAATCGGATGAGCCTTGGTTGTGATAATATAGAGTCCGATTCCGAGTACAGGAAGGGCGCAAAGATAGATAAGAGGAAGCTTTCTGTTTACGGAAAAAGCCATAATAAGAGAGAATATAAGCATAATTGGGGAGCGGACTGCAATTCTTATAATCATCTGATATGCATTCTGAAGGTGATTTACATCGGTTGTAAGACGGGTGACAATGCTTGCCGTTGAAAACTTATCAATATTCTTAAATGAAAAATTCTGAACGTTATAAAACATATCCTTTCTTAAGTTGGCAGCAAAGCCTGCGGAAGCTTCGGCGGCGTATTTGCCCGAAAGTGCACCGCAAAGCAGAGAAAAGCCGCAAAGGATTATGAGAATTCCGCCCGTTTTTAAAATATAATTCATATCCCCGGCATCTATTCCGAAGTCAATAAGCCCCGCCATAAGAAAGGGGATAATACATTCAAGGGCAACTTCGAGCGTAACAAAGAAGGGCGCAAGGAATGAAGGCTTTTTATATTCTCTGATGCTTGCGCCAAGTGTTTTAAGCATAGGGTAACCTCCTGTTCAATAATACGTATTCTAATAATCTATCAGAATAAAAAATCAATGTCAATAAACGGGAAAGAATATTCACTTAATTTTAACATTCCGTTGACGGAAAGGAAATTTTCTGATATACTCATATGGAATAAAATAAAAGGAGAAGCTTATGACGGGCAGGCTTACTAATTTAAGTGTTATACGGGAAATACAGGCAAAATACGGCTTCAGATTCAAAAAAGGACTGGGGCAGAATTTTTTAAATGACGGTAAAGTAATTGAAGATATTATCGAGGGAAGCGGAATTGACGAAGAAACCTCGGTTATAGAAATAGGGCCCGGCTTCGGAGCCCTTACCCAAGGACTTATTGAGTCTGCAAGGGATGTAACATCAATTGAAATTGATGAGACTCTTATAGGGGTTCTTAATGATATTTTTTCCGATGCAGAAAACTTCACTCTCATTAATTCCGACGTATTGAAGCTTGATCTTAATGACTATATAAAAAATGATAATACGGTCATAGCCGCGAATCTTCCTTATTATGTTACCACTCCGGTTATTTCATATCTTCTTGAAAACCGTTTTCCTTTAAAATCTGTTACTGTTATGGTGCAGAAAGAGGTTGCAAAAAGAATGGTGGCAGAGCCGGGAAGCGCTGATTACGGGGCGTTTACCTGTCTTGTTAATTATTATTCAAATCCTGAAATTATAAGATACGTCAAAGCAGGCTGCTTTACTCCTATGCCCAAGGTGGATTCTGCCGTTATAATCCTTCGCATACCCGCCGTGCCTAAGTATTCACCTGCCGATGAGGATAAATATAAAAAAGTTGTTAAAGCGGTATTCCAGAAAAGAAGAAAAACTCTTCTTAACGGACTTTCCACCTGCGGATACTTTGATAAGTCAAAGGAAGAAATAACCGGGGCTCTGTTAAGTATAGGAATCAATCCCGAAATCAGGGGTGAAAAGCTTTCTATTGAAGAGTTTATTAAAATTTCAGAGGTTTTATAGTTTAAGAACAAGGGGCTGTAAAAAAATTTTTTTTTACAGCCCAAATTTTCGGGGATAGGAAAAATTGATTCAGAATGGACAAACTGAGCCGTGGAAAGCCTTTAAGCTTTCCACGGGTTACCCGAAGCTGTATGCGTATACAGCGAGTGGCGAAGTAGAGCCGTTGATAAGCCGAAAGCCATATGGTTTAAAATTGCAAA
>JAZQFU010000185.1:0-3964 GCA_045539675.1 Clostridia bacterium
CTCTCATGACTATATCGCGGTTTATACCTATGCAGATAGCTTCGGTGGAAGACTTGAGGATATTACATCAGCGTCTGCCACACTTTATACAAATCTTCCCATTTCGGAAAAAAGCACACTCAAAGTTGGCGACATAGCGGCAACCATTACAAAAAAAGCTAACAGCTATAATACCTATGAGCTTACTTTTGCAGACCCCCTCCCCGGTGGAAATCTTGCGCTCACCGGAAAAGTTATAAAGCTTCTCGATAATACTGAAGAGGAAATTTCCGTAGAGTTCAGGGGAGCAACTGTTCAGGAAAATAATCTTGCATTCTATCCCTTTGACGAGAGAACAGATATAAGCAAATGGGGTAACAAAACCGCAACAGTAACCAAGGAAAAGCTTACAACAGGCGAAGACGTATTGCGTTTCAGACTTTACGATGATAACGGAGCTGCGGTAACATCAAGGATTTCCGTTCCTTCCCTTGCAAATCCGAATGCAGAGTCCGGAAACCCCCGGGCAAATCTTCCCAAGCTTGCTTACGAAGTAAGAATCAAAACCAACTATCTGAGCAGAGATGCATATATTACGCCCAGGGCAATGTATTCATACGAAACTCAGTCCTTCGGCATCGGCGGATATCTGAACAAAAACAAGCTGAGACCTTCAGCCGGTCAAGGCCCTAACCTTACAACTGTTTCACAGAATGAATGGCATACAATCACCGTTTTATATAACAACGAACAAAAGGGTGAGCATGAGGTTAAAGATTCCAACGGACAGGTGACCTCCGTTCAGCCTACCTCAGACCGTGACATTTATCTTGACGGTGAATACATGGGAACTGTTGAAGCAGGAGACCGTCAGAACGGATGGGTTCAGTACGGATATCTTTCCAGCACAATCCAGGCTCACTATAATAACAGTGCTGCAGTTGAAGGAAAAGAAAACGACAAATTTGAAATTGACCATATAAAATATTACGTTCCGGTTGATTGTTTTGAAGTATTAACAAAAGATACCCCGGCAACTCCGGATTCCATTATCTTAGACTTCAACCAGTCTCTCGGAAGACTCGAGCCCTCATGGTTCAAGGTTAACGGCAAGGAAGCTTCAAAGGTTGAGATTTATGATGAAGAAACAAATAAATACAAAGTAACCTTCGGTGAGCTTCTTGAAGGAAATACTTCTTATACCCTGGCAATCGAAGGTGCTACAGATGTTTTAGGAAACAAGGTTTATGAAAACATCAGCTTCACAACCTCTGAAGCATCAACTCAGCTTACAGCAACCGCAAACGCATTTGTTGGTGCAAGTGATAAGGCTGATGCCTTCACAGCATATACATTCGGTAAGTTCAATTCAAACGATAAAACCGTGAAATTAAAAGAATGCGGTGCAGTTATATCCGTAACGGATGCTATGCCGGAAATCGAAAAGGAAAACTGCAGAAAATTCAGAGTTCTCGTTCCGGTTACTAACAGCGGATGCTTCGGAATAGGTATCAGGGATATAGATAACAAGCTTCTCGGCACAGCTTATTATATGAGAACATATGTTATCTGTGAAAAAGACGGAGCAGAAGTTATCTTTTACGGAGACCCCGTGAAAGCGGAGTTCTGAGCAGGCTGTTAAATCAGATACTATTACTCTCGAGCCGGTTTCAAGAAGCGGCAACGTTGCTTTAATGGGTAAAAATGCAGCTCTTTCAATGAAGCTCCCGGATTTCCGGTATTCGGATTATAAGCACCACAGAAAATATTACTTAAAATCCCCCGTTGCGAATCTGCAACGGGGGATTTTTTCTTTCTTCTTTTCTTCTTTTTATTTAACGTTTAATAATTATTAATTGCTTAACCGCACGGCTGATATACTGGATAACAAGCTCATCATCAATATCGGCATCATCAACGGTACCGTTTTTAACTGATACATTTACTCCGTTATCTCTTATAACGGTAACATTACCGGTAACCTTTCTTACTCTTAAAAAAGGAACGGTTTCATCAAGTGGATTATACATTGTTATAATATCAGGACCGATCTTTCCGATTGTACGCATAATAGTTCTGTTTGCAGCAGCATACGAGCCCTCAGAGACAATGGGGAAATACCGATTCTCCGAATAATCATATATAACCCTGAATCCGTTCATAACGCCGTTTCCGTTGGTTGCGCAAACTATAACGTCACCGGGTGCCAGATCGGAAAGCTTATATGTATGCCCGTCTTTCGTGAAGGTAATGGTTTCGTCATCAGAAAGGAAATAAATATATTCCTTTCCGCTCTGCAGAAGATAAATCTTACCTAATGCCTCTCCATCCTCATTCACGCTTTTCGTAACCTTGGTGACCGTTGCAAGCAACGCCTTTTCGTCCGGAGCTTTAGAGCCGCCCAGCGAGCCACGGGTATAAACTATGATATCTGCTACATCTGCATCCTTACTCATCGCATAAGCATCAAATACATGAGTTGAACGTGCAGAAAAGCTGTTGAGTCCTCCGATGGTGAAATCCTTTTCTTCTGCAATATCCATATCGTTGTCGTTAGGCACAAAAAGTACGGGAGTATCTGAATTTACATAAATTTCAAACTGAAGCGAAAGATTCTTTGAATCCTCATTCATTACGAGATAACTGCTTCTTTCGTTTAAAAGACAGAAGCCGTCTCTGTTGCTTTCCCTGAGCTCTTTGATTCCGGTTGCCGTTGTAATTTCCTTTATATTGTTTTCATCATCAAATTTCATTACCACAAGCTGAGTTACATCTGAAAGCTTTTCAACCAGACTGTCATACGATATGTTTCTTACCGACTCTCCGTTAAACTGAAGTCTGTCGGAGATTCGTCCTGTCACAAAGCCTTTACCGGGAACGTATACCTTTGCAAGAATGTATTCTTCTCCCGCCTCGCTTTTCGGCACAAGCTTCATTATGTATGCATAGTCATTGTCATTGGAAAGTGTTTTTTCAAAATATGCCACGTTACCGAACACATCGGTATATAAATCATACGAAGCGCCGGGAGAAATAAGCGATATATCCGCATACGGATTCAAAGTATATTTTTCACCGTTTATTATTACCGCATCATCTTCAATCCCCGAAACCGCTCCGCTTATCTTTGTGCCTGAAACATATACTCTTACGTATCCATTTCCCACAACGGCAGAAACTATATTTTTCGGCATAATTGAACTGAATTCCGCAATCCTGCCTTCCTCATCATATATATTGGTTTTAATGCTTTCATCAGATAAATCAAGCCTTTTTGTACCGTCATTATAATCAATTATAAGTCTTTTATCTTTATTGACACTTCCTACCGTATAAACAGTATATTCATCAATAAAAACAACGTCATATTCCGAATTTCCTTCGGTGCTTATGAATCTGAATTCACCATATCCTACATTATCAAACATATTCTCACTGTAGTCAGCTGCGGAACCGTTCTTTATAATGTCTGCTTCCTCAGATAAACGGATTTCATATTCCTTATCATTATCGTCGGTATAGGTGATCAGGTTATTCCTGAAATATTCAAAATCCTCTCTTTTTACAGTTACTTCCCTGTTATCTCTTTCATCTATATACAAAAGCTCCTTTACCTCGGAATCATCATCTGTATAATAGATATACTCAACATTTTTTCCGAGAAAATCCGAAATTCCGGTATCTTCAGCATAGAAGCTGATTCCGTTTATTACAATCTGATTTTCTCCTGCAACGGGAACACCTTTTATGGAAGCAAATGCATTTGCAACTACGATTCCTTCGTCTCTTTTAAGACCCATATATTCGCTGAGAAGATTTTTATCCTTGGAGATTTCATAAATGTAATTATCTCCGTTTACTCCCGTTATAACAGGAAGAGGAATATCAAGTGCATTGTTTATAAGCCTTGAAGCCGCTCCCCTGCTTATATTTTCCGAATACGGAATATCAAGTCCGTTAAGAAGCCCCATAAGCTTTGCCTCAT
>JAZQFU010000186.1:0-2530 GCA_045539675.1 Clostridia bacterium
TATTTCACCGGTTTTTTTATCCATACGTGAAATAGTTGCAATCTCCACGCCATCTGCCGAAGCCAAATATACATAATTCTCATCTCCGGTTGCGGCGTGAGCATATTTACAGCCGATATCAAATCCATCGTAGGCTTTGACGATGCCGTTATCAATATCATATTCAACAACCGAGGTACCGAGAGTTTTATAATCACTGCTCATTACAGGCATATAAAGCAAGCTTTTATCACCGTTTGCGCCGTAGCTCATACTCCATGCGGAGGAGCCCTGACAGCAATCGGCTTTAATGAGCTTATTCTCACGGGTTTCAGGATCGAAAACATACAAGTCGGGGCTTGATGATATCATTGTATAAACCTTACCGTCCGAGCCAACCTTTATTGCATGCTGAAGTCCGCTTCCTGACTGATATGAGCCTAACAGCTTTCCTGTATAGGTATCAAATTCAAAAACATATCCGGGAGTTCCTACCATTGCAACATAAGTACGGCAGCCCAGTTTGGTCATTCCGGTAGATGCCGCTCCCGTCTTCTTTGCAAAAGCAACACTTCCAAGCTCAATACTATCTCCAAAATCAGGAATTCCGTCGGCTTTTGATTGATAGCCTGCTTTCGAAACAGAAGAAACAAGGGATACCGGGGTTACATTCTGCCACACAAACGCCTTTATTTCGGTTATTCCCCGAGAAAGCTGAATATCCGGAATTTTAAGCTCTTTTTCTTCGCCTGCCGGAACACTCATTGAAGCAGATTTGCTGATAATCAGTGTTTTTTCTCCGTTCACTTCACCGTATGCACTGAAATACAAGGTTGCATCTGTTGCTTCGGAACGATAGTTCTTTATTACCGATGAAACAGAAACCGGTTTCTCGGAGTATTCATATGCTTTTATTTCCGCACCGTTCTGGAAAAACCTGGGTGTTGATGCAGAAACAGGCGATGCGTTAAAGGAAACATTCTGATTACATATTGCCTCCCCTACATTGGAAACACCGTTCACGGCAAGAACATATTTTTCATAATCCACAAGAGGATTTTCCAAAGTAAGCTTTACGATATTTTCCTTCATGTCATACTTTTCAACACTAAGTATTTCATTACCGGAAAGAGTAAAATGCTCAGGCTTTACATTGAGTACGGTAGAATCAAAATCCACATAAAGCTCACTGCGGTTATCATACACATTAACCTTTTCTACCTTAAGTGCAGAAGCAACGGTATGAACCTTCATATAATCCACTTCGCAGTAATCACCTAAATTCTTCATATAGGCAATGAAGTGAGGCTTGAAGGTAGAAAAACCACTTCTCGAATATCCGCTTGCTTCATAAGCTGCATGTTTTTCGTTGATATCAGCTACGAGCTCTCCGTTAAGATATACCTTTCTTGAACCATCGGTATTACTGAATACAGTGGTAACAGTATTCCATGCAGTTCTATCCAGGTTTGCAATAACGTGAGCGGTATTTGCTTTTGCAAGCAATGTTGATTTTGTTATACACCCTGTTAATTCAGATTGTACATTATTTGTGAAAGCTGATGTAAAGTAGTCACTATTATCACACGACGCAGCCATTCTAACTTTATACTCAAAAGCAAGCACAGGCGAATCTTCAATCTCCAGATATGCATTTTTCGTGCCATTTCCGTTAGGATAGAAGAAACCGGAGGCATTAACGTGTGTTGCAACGGTATTTTCTATTCTTAATACGGAAAGTCCGTCGTCGGAAACGGATATAGTCGGCATACAATTGTTACTTATTCCCATATATCCGATATCTTCGGGAGCATCAAATTCTTTAACAAAATAAACTTTTTCCGGAGATATTTCTTCAGAAGAAACCGATGGAGTTGTAAACGTTACGTTCTGATTACACTCTGCTCCTCCTATATTTGAAACCCCATTAACGGAAAGAGTATAACTACTCGAACCCTTCAGATTGTCTTCAAGTGTTAACTTAACAATATTTTCTACATTGTCAACAATTTCTGCACCCGTAACAAGGTTATTATCAACCTCAAACATTTCAGGCGCTACGTTAAATACCGTAGAGTCGAATTTAACGTATATTTCATTTAATTTGTCGTATATTTCAGCTTTTTCTACCGATAATGAATCGGATGCCTTATACAGCTTAACATAGTCCAACTCACAGTAATCGCCAAGATTAACACAATAAACAGTAAAATGAGGTTTAAACTGAGTGTAATTACTTGCAGAGTACATAGAAGGCTTAAAAAAAGTTTTGGTATAGTCAGGATTTCTTTGCGGATCAAGATACATTGCCTCGTTAACCTCTGCAATAAACTGGCCGTTAAGATAGATTTTTCTGGTATTTCCGCTGTTACTGTATACCGCAGTTACGGTATTCCATTCTTCTCTGTTTATATCAGTTAAAGCAACCTTGGTATTTGGACGTGCCAGAAGCTTGCCGTTAGTTATACAAGCTGAATGCTCACTTTCACCACCGGGAGTACCGGAATCTCTTGTGGTAAAATAGTTTGCTGCTTTTGCGTTTTTTGAAAAA
>JAZQFU010000187.1:0-14608 GCA_045539675.1 Clostridia bacterium
ATTGTGAGATTTGATATTTCGTTTATGTTTTTTCCTCCGACTGTAACGGCAAGAGAAGAGCTTTTAAGTCTTGCACCTTTACATTCTCCGCAGCTTGCGTTTGTCATAACAGATTCAATATCGTTTCTTACCCAGTTTGAGCTTGTTTCCTTATACCGTCTTTCAAGATTGGGAATAATACCTTCAAAATCACCCACAAAGCTTCCGCCGCCGTATTTTTTCTTATAGGTCATTTCGAATTTCTTTCCTCTTGTTCCGTAAAGGAGAACGTCTTTTACCTCATCGGAAAGATCCTTTATCGGGGTGTCCAGCGAGAAGCCGTATTTTTTTGAAAGTCCGTCATAATACATCGCAGCCATAGTTTCTTCTCCGCTGTAATGCCAGCCGTTTGCTGTTATTCCGCCTTCTTTTATTGAAAATTCGGGTTTGAATATATACGCCGGGTCTACCTTCATAAGATGACCGATTCCTCCGCAAAGAGGGCAGGCTCCGGAAGGATTATTGAATGAAAACATACGGGGAGTAAGCTCGTCAATGCTTATTGCACAGTCCGGGCAGGCATAATTAAGGCTGAAATTGATTTCTTCAATTCCCACCTTATCAATAATTACTATTCCGTCAGAAAGTGAAGTGGCTGTTTCAAGTGAATCAGTCAGTCTCTGACGTATCTCAGGCTTAACAACAAGACGGTCTACAACTACCTCTATATTATGTTTTTTATTCTTATCAAGGGTTATTTCTTCAGAAAGGTCATAAATACTTCCGTCTACTCTTACTCGAACGTATCCGCTTTTTCTTGCATTGTCAAATACCTTTGTGTATTCTCCTTTACGACCTCTTACGACGGGTGCCATAATAATTATTTTTGTTCCGGCTTCAAAGGAAAGAATTGTATCGGTTATCTGATCAATGGTCTGTTGAGATATTTCTTTTCCGCAGGAGGGGCAATGGGGAATTCCGATACCTGCATAAAGAACTCTCAGATAATCATGTATTTCTGTTACTGTTCCTACTGTTGAACGGGGATTTCTTCCGGTTGTTTTCTGATCGATGGAAATAGCAGGGGAAAGGCCTTCAATGTATTCAACGTCGGGTTTTTCCATCTGACCGAGAAACATTCTTGCATAAGAAGAAAGTGATTCCACATATCTTCGCTGACCCTCTGCATAAAGAGTATCAAATGCAAGAGAGCTTTTTCCTGAGCCGGAAAGCCCGGTAAATACAATAAGCTTTTCTCTGGGTAGTGTAACATCTATATTTTTTAAATTATGCTGCTTTGCGCCTTTAATTATAATCTTATCCATTTTCTTTTCCTTTCAGAGCGATGATTCTGTCTCTTAATACTGCGGCACTTTCGAAGTCCAGTTCCTTTGCAGCTGCCTCCATTAATCTTGTCAGCTCCGCAACTGTTTCGGTTATTTCACGTTTGCTCATTTTCTTTTTGGGATGCTCGGTTGCTTTAGTGATTTCGATAAGCTCTCTTACGGATTTGGTAACCGATTTCGGCGTTATGTTATTTTTAACATTGTATTCATGCTGGATTTTTCTTCTGCGTTCTGTTTCTTCTATGGCGGTTTTCATTGAAGGGGTAATTTCATCAGCATACATTATAACATGACCGTTAATATTTCGTGCCGCTCTTCCAATGGTCTGAATGAGTGAGGTTTCGGTTCTTAAAAAGCCTTCCTTATCTGCATCAAGAATAGCAATAAGCGATACCTCCGGAATATCAAGACCTTCACGCAGAAGATTGATTCCAACCAGAACGTCAAAAACATCTGTTCTTAAATCTCTTATTATTTCCATTCTTTCCATCGTATCAATGTCTGAATGAAGATATCTTACCTTTAATCCGGATTTTGTATAAAACTCGGTTAAATCCTCGGCCATTCTTTTGGTGAGCGTGGTTATAAGAGCCTTTTCGCCTTTTTCAACGGTTTTTCGGATTTCCGATTCCAGATGGTCGATCTGGCCCTTTGTGGGAACAACGGTGATTTCAGGATCAAGAAGACCGGTAGGTCTTATTATCTGCTCTGCAGTAACAGAGGAAAGCTCTTTTTCTGTTTTAGCCGGAGTTGCAGATACAAATAATGCCTGACCTATTTTATTCATAAATTCATCATAGTTCAAAGGTCGGTTATCAAATGCTGAAGGAAGACGGAAGCCGTTATCAACAAGGGATTCCTTTCTTGAACGGTCTCCTGCATACATACCCCGGACCTGAGGGAGAGTTACATGAGATTCATCTACCATAAGTATGAAATCATCAGGGAAATAATCTATAAGTGTATAAGGGCAGCTTCCGGGTTCTCTTCCGCTTATATGCCTTGAATAGTTTTCTATTCCGGGGCAAAAGCCGATTTGCTCCAGCATTTCAAGATCATAGTTTGTTCTTTGCGCAATACGCTGAGCTTCAAGAAGTTTTCCCTCCATTTCAAAATATCGTATTCTTTCCTCAAGCTCTGCGCTGATTGTTTTTATCGCTTTTGACATTTTATCTGTGGTTGTAACATAGTGAGAAGCAGGAAAAATAGCGCAATGCATCATTTCTCCGAGTATTTCTCCCGTTAAGGGATCAACGGAAAGAATTCTTTCTATTTCATCGCCGAAGAACTCTATTCTCATTATGTTTTCACTTGTATTGGAGGGAAAAACATCAAGTGTATCTCCTTTAACTCTGAAGCAGCCTCTTGTGAAATCTATGTCGTTTCGCACATACTGGATTTCAACAAGTTTTCTTAAAACAGAGTCTCTGTCTTTAATCATTCCGGGGCGAAGGGAAATTACAAGGTCGGTATAGTCTTCGGGATCACCGAGTCCGTATATGCAGGAAACGGAAGCAACAATTATAACATCCCGTCTTTCAAAAAGTGATATTGTGGCTGAATGCCTTAAACGGTCTATTTCATCGTTTATGGATGAATCCTTTTCTATATAGGTATCCGTGCTTGCAATATATGCTTCAGGCTGATAATAGTCATAATAAGAAACAAAATATTCAACCGCATTTTCGGGGAAAAATTCCTTGAATTCGCTGCAAAGCTGAGCGGCAAGAGTTTTGTTATGCGCTAATACAAGGGTAGGGCGGTTAAGCTTTTCAATAACCTTTGCCATTGTGAAGGTCTTTCCTGAGCCGGTAACACCTAAAAGCGTCTGAAAACGGTTTCCGCTTTCAATACTTCTGACTATTTCGTTTATAGCCTGCGGCTGGTCACCGCAGGGAGCAAAATCAGACTTCAGCTTAAACATTATTTTTCTCCTTTTAAACTTCATTCAATCATTATATTTTATCATATCCGTTATTTTTTTTCAACTTTTTATTATATTTTTATAACATATAAAAAATATGCGTGATTACTTGACATTTTTATAAATTTAAGTTAGAATAATAGAATAATTATACAATAAGGATATTATATTCCGTTACAGGAAAGGCATGAAAAAAATGGAAACCAACAGATTTAAAATTAAAGATGTATTCGGCATTAATGTTTTTGACGATAATGTTATGAGCGATATGCTTCCAAAATCAATTTATAAGTCCCTGAAGAAAACCATGGAGCAGGGGAAACCTCTTGATGAGGTTGTTGCAGATGTTGTTGCCAATACAATGAAAAACTGGGCAGTTGAAAACGGAGCAACGCATTTTACCCATTGGTTCCAGCCGCTTAACGGAATAACTGCTGAAAAGCACGATTCCTTTATGATGCCCACCGGTTCAGGTTCGGTCATTAATGAGCTTTCGGGAAAAAAGCTTATAAAGGGTGAATCCGATGCCTCATCCTTCCCTTCAGGCGGTACAAGAGCTACCTTTGAAGCAAGAGGATATACGGTGTGGGATTGTACTTCACCCGCATTCTTAAAGGAAGATAAATCAGGGGTTACATTATGTATTCCCACAGCATTCTATTCATATACAGGCATTGCTCTTGATAATAAAACTCCTTTGTTAAGATCAATGGAAGCGCTTTCCGAACAGGCAATCCGTGTTCTTAAGCAGCTCGGTAACAGCACTTCAAGAAAGGTTGTTCCTTCCGTTGGTGCAGAGCAGGAATATTTTCTTATCAAAACAGAGCATTATGAAAACAGAAAGGATCTTATTTTTACCGGAAGAACGCTTTTCGGTTCTCAGCCTCCCAAGGGCGAAGAAATGGAAGATCATTACTACGGTGCATTAAAAGAGCAGGTTTCTCTTTTTATGAAGGAGCTTGATCTTGAGCTTTGGAAAATGGGAGTTGCATCCAAAACCAAGCATAATGAGGTTGCACCCTCCCAGCATGAGCTTGCACCCGTATACGGAACTGCCAATATAGCGGCGGATCATAATCAGATAATAATGGAAACCTTAAAGAAGGTAGCACTTCGTCACGGTTTTGTATGTCTGCTTCACGAAAAACCCTTTGCAGGTATCAGCGGTTCGGGTAAGCATAATAACTGGTCCATGGTTACCGATGACGGAATCGGACTTCTTGAGCCGGGAGAAACTCCCGAGGAAAATGCACAGTTTTTACTTTTCCTTTGCTCGGTAATTAAGGCTGTTGATAAATATGCGCCTCTTCTCAGCGCTTCTGTTGCATCGGCAGGTAATGACTGCAGACTTGGTGAAAATGAAGCACCTCCTTCGGTAATTTCCATTTTCCTCGGAAGCGAGCTTTCGGAAATTCTCGAAAGAATAGAAAATGACGATATTGATAATTATAAGCATGCATCAAATAAAATAGAATTGGGAGTTTCAACTCTTCCCAGAATACCCGTTGACTCTACAGACAGAAACCGTACCTCACCTTTTGCATTTACGGGTAATAAATTTGAATTCAGAATGCTCGGAGCCAGCGCATCAATTTCTACTCCGAATGTTATTCTGAATACGGCTGTTGCAGATGTTCTTTCAGATATTGCAGACAGACTTGAAAAGGCTTCGGATATCAAGGCTGAAATCAATCTTATCGTTAAGGAAATAATCAAAAAGCATAAGAGAATTCTTTTTGACGGCAACGGCTATTGTAAAGAGTGGATTGCAGAAGCAAAAGAGCGAGGGCTTTACGTTGCAAATGATGCGGTTGATGCTTTGAGTGCGTATTTGGATGCAGAAAATATCTCACTTCTTTCAAGACATAATGTTATGAACCCCGTAGAAGTTGAATCCAGATACGAAATTTATGTTGATACATATAACAAGCAGATAAATATTGAAGCTCTTACGATGCTTGATATTGCAAAGAAAGAAATTTTGCCTGCCGTTATGAAATATTCTGATTTTATTGCCGATAATATAATTAAGCTTGAAAGTGTCGGCGGAGTTGCTCATCCGTATCAGACCGGTCTTCTTAATAAACTTTCCGAAAAGATTACCCGGTGCGGAACTGCAGTCGAGGAGCTTGAAAATGCTCTTAAAAAGGCTTCGGAAAAATCCAATTCAAAAACAGTTCGTGCCGGAATTTACAGAGACAGCGTAATTGCAGGAATGAAAAAGCTTAGAACCGTGTGCGATGAAATGGAAGAGCTTACAGATAAGGAATACTGGCCAATGCCGTCTTATTCCGACATTTTATTCTATTTATAATCAGGAGGTTAATATGAAAAACGAAAATATTGAAAATGTAAACACAGGTAATGTTACCGTATCCGGCGAGGTTATTGCGACTGTCGTCAGAGATGCTGTTATGCAGATAGAAGGCGTTGAAAAAATCTACGGTTCCGAAGAGGTTACCAAATTCGGATTTCTGAAGCTGAAGACCCAGAATGAAAATGGCGGAATTAAAGTTACCGTTAAGAATTCCAATGAAGCCTTTGTTGAGATTCCCGTTGTGCTTTCATACGGAAGCAATGTTATAGAGGTTTCAAAAAGCATTCAGGAGAGTGCTGTTGAGGCTATTGAAAGCCATATCGGACTGAAAGCCGGAGATATCGACGTTATCGTTGAACGTATTTCGGAATAATTTACTACGGAATGAGGGTAAACCTATGAAAAGACAAAAGCTTCGGAGATATGCATTTCTGATTCTTTTCGGGATGTCTGTAACTAAAGATACTCCCGAAGAGGCTATGGATAACTATCTTGAATCATTTAAAGAGGATTATGTTGAAGCTGACGGAGAATTCAATTCTTCGGATTTAGCTTTTGTAAGTAATACAGTTTGCGGCGTTAATGAAAATCTTGAAGCTATAGATGAAATTATCTCACGTTATTCAAAGGGATATGCTGTTTCCAGAATATCAAGGGTAGCCCTTACGGCACTTCGTATAAGTATTTACGAAATCAACTGGTGTAAGGATATTCCGGATAGTGTTTCCGTAAATGAAGCTATAGAAACCGTAAAAGCATATGAAGACGACAAGGTTCGCAAATTTGTTAACGGAGTTCTTGGAAGCTATCTTGCGGAGAAGAGCGAATGAATCCTTTAACTGTATCGGAAATCAATACTTATGTTAAAGCATATATAGAAAAAAACGTTCTGTTCAGCTGTGTTTTTGTTAAGGGAGAAATTTCGAACTTTAAAAGACATTCATCAGGTCACTGCTATATGAGTCTTAAGGATGATAACAGTGTTATTAAAGCGGTGATGTTCAAGTATCAGGCAATGAGTCTTAAATTTGAGCCTGAGAACGGTATGAAGGTTATAGTTAACGCACGTCTTTCTGCTTATGAAAGAGACGGTATTTATCAGCTTTATATAAACGAGATGCAGCCTGATGGATTGGGTTCGCTTCACCTTAAATTTGAACAGTTAAAGTCTAAGCTTGAAAAGGAAGGGCTGTTTGCAGCTTCTCATAAAAAGAGAATTCCGCGAATTCCCTCAAAAATAGGAATAATAACTTCTCCTACCGGTGCAGCATTAAAAGATATTCTTAATGTTATCGGCAGAAGATATCCCTGCTGTGAGATAATTGTATATCCGGCGCAGGTTCAGGGAGAGGGCGCTTATGAAACGGTTGTAAGCGGATTGAATTATTTCGAAAAAAATCCCGTAGATACGGTTATAATCGGCCGTGGCGGCGGCTCAATAGAAGATTTATGGTGCTTTAATGAAGAAAAGCTTGCAAGAGCCGTTTATAATTGCAGTATTCCTGTTATTTCTGCAGTTGGTCATGAAACAGATTATGTTCTTACTGATTTTGTTGCTGATTTGCGTGCGCCGACTCCTTCGGCAGCGGCAGAGCTTGCCGTTCCGTCTGTATCAGAAATAATGAAGTATCTTTATACCTCAAAGGAACGGATACGAAACGGGCTTCTTGCAGTTTTATTAAAACAGAGTCAGAAACTCGAGCATCTTAAATCAAGCCGTGTTTTTCGCTATCCCGGGATTATGCTTGAAACAAAGCTTCTTACCTTAAGTTCGCTTACAGACAGATTGTCTGCAGCCTATACAGGAAGATTAACCGCACATAAAGAGCGTGTTATTAAAGCCGTTTCTTCCCACGATGCTTTAAGTCCTCTTAAGAATCTGAAGAGAGGATATGCATTTGCTCAGAATAAAGGCGTTATAGTAGACAGTATAAAAAAACTTAATCAGGGCGATGAAATTGAACTGAATCTGTCAGACGGTAATGCATTGTGCGTTGTTTCCGAGCTGAAAGGAGAATAAAGTGGAAAACTTCGAAAATGATATAAAAAGACTTGAAGAAATAATCAGAAAGCTGGAAAGCGGAGAAGCAAAGCTTTCCGAAAGCATGAAGCTTTTTGAAGAGGGAGTCGCACTGACTTCCGGACTTACAAAAAAGCTTGACGAAGCGCAGAGCAAAATTAAAATTCTCACAACCGAAGAGGCAAATACAGATGATTGATTTCAAGAAAGAATATAACAGAAAAAAAGAACTGATTGATGATTATATAAAAAACGATCTTTCATTTTCCGAGTCATCGTATAAGACAGTTCAGGAAGCGATGATGTATTCGGCAACCGCACCGGGTAAAAGAATAAGACCGGTTATGCTTATGGCTGCATATGAGATTTTCGGCGGCGAAATCGAAGATATTTTGCCTTGCTGTGCAGCGATAGAATACATACATTGTTACTCACTCATTCACGATGATTTGCCTGCAATGGATAATGATGATTTAAGGCGCGGGATTCCTACCTGCCATAAGAAATTCGGTGAGGCAGAGGCAATACTGGCAGGAGACGCACTTCTTACACGTGCTTTCCTTAAAATGACTGAGTTTAAAAATCCCTATACTTCAGATGCTGTTGCTATGCTCGCAAGAGCAGCCGGCTCTGAGGGGATGATTGGCGGTCAGATTATTGATATCGAAAGTGAAAATAAAACTATTTCACTTCAGCAATTAAATGAATTGCATGCTCTGAAAACCGGAGCGCTTATCAGGGTGGCTTTGGGAATCGGAGCGGTGCTTGGCGGAGCTACTGAGAATGAGCTTTCGAGTCTTTTAAAATTCGGAAGCTATACTGGATTGGCTTTTCAGATTAAAGATGATATTCTCGATGCCGTATCGGATAATGAAACTCTTGGTAAGCCGGTAGGCAGCGATGAAAAGAATAATAAAACAACATATTTATCTTTCTGCAGTATTGAAGAGTGCGAAGAGCTTGTAAAAGATTTATCTGCCAACTGCATAGAGATAGCTGAAAGCTTCGGAGAAAAAGGTGAATTTCTCAGGGAGCTGACTTATTACCTGATTAACAGAGAAAAGTAAAATCCGGCGGTGCAGTATTCTAGTCGGATTGTATTATTTCGAAGGCGGGCCTAAAAATCCGCCGTCGGGCATATCGATGAAGTTTCTGGTGTGCGCTTTGAACGCCCAGTTTGGGGCGGATGCTGGGAGTTAAGAAAGTAGGGTACTCTACAATGGCATGTAGATAATGCACCTGCTTTCGCGGAGACTTATGACTGTGGTTAAAGCGCTGAATGAGCGTAAGCCTTCCATGCTGAGACTACGGCATAGGATAGAACCTGCTTCGCGGTATAATGCTGTGGGCAGAGTAGCCTGCCTTGAAGTGGGTATGGGGGATTTCGGATTTGCGCCCTTTTTAATGTTCGGCCGACATTATAAGGAGATTACCGGATGAAACCATATTTGCAAAAGAGGCTAAGATTTAATACAATCTGTTGAGGAAATCTCCTAGACTGTTATGCACCTTATAGATTGCAGTACGGACTAAGTGGCAATCGAGTACCGTAAAAGGCGACATTACGGGTATGGATTTAAAAGGGAACTGCCGACACGGCAACGGTCGGTATCCATACAGGAAAGCTCACTCGACCTAAGCCGTAAGATTTATGTAGGGTGTTACCGCTGTTTTTAATAAATTTAAACGGATGTGATTAAAATTAAAAGTGACAAACCGGGCAATGACGGTAATTTAAAATGGGCAATTATCATCACAGTTGTAACCTTTTTCATTTCTATGACTCTTTCTTTTTTAGCATCAGAGCTGATACAAGGGTTGGCGTGGTATTTTTCCGTTCTTGTGCTTATTATTATGATTCTTCTGGGTATTATATTTGATATTCTCGGAATCGCAATAACAACGGCAGAAGAAACTCCCTTTCACGCTCTTGCTTCAAAAAAGGAAAAAGGTGCAAAAACCGCAATTAAGTTATTAAGAAATGCTGAAAAGGTTTCTAACATATGTAACGATGTTGTGGGTGATATTGCCGGAATCATCAGCGGTTCTACAACTGCCTCAATTGTTATTTTTATTGTTAATACCTTTTCGCTTTCTGACGATATGGTTGTTGCAATGGTTCTCACTGCTCTGACTGCTGCTTTTACCGTAGGCGGTAAGGCACTTGGTAAAGCTTTTGCCATAAATAACGCAAATAAGATTGTCGGATTTTTTTCAAAAATCATCAGTATATTCCAGAGGCGATGACAGATAAATGAGAATACTTGATAATATAAACTATCCCGAAGATCTGAAAAAACTTAATACAAAAGAAACAGAAATGCTCGCAGATGAAATCAGAGCATTTCTTATTGATAATATATCCCATACAGGCGGGCATCTCTCTTCAAACCTCGGTGTTGTGGAGCTTACGTTAGCTTTACATAAGGTATTTGATTTTTCCAATGACCGTATTGTTTTTGATGTGGGGCATCAGAGCTATGTTCATAAGCTTCTCACGGGAAGAAAAAATGAGTTTGCAAGCCTGAGAAAGTATGGAGGTATTTCAGGCTTTCCGAAGGTTGGTGAAAGCTGTTACGATGCCTTTGATACCGGGCATTCGTCTGATTCTCTTTCGGTTGCTCTCGGAATGAAAAGGGCATTTACCCAAAGAGGAGAGGAAAGAAACGTAGTTGCTTTAATCGGAGACGGGTCATTTACCGGCGGCATGGTCTATGAAGCAATGAATGATGCAGGGCATTTTACCGAAGGCAGTAAGGATAATATAATTGTTGTTCTTAATGATAACGGAATGTCCATTTCCAAAAATAATTCCAGTATTTCAAAATATCTGAGAAAATTACGAATATCAAATAAATATATAAATGCGAAAAACAAGTTTGCATACAGTCTCCATAATAAGCCGGGCATAAAGAAAACATTTCGTTCTCTGAAAAATAAGGTCAAAAGGGTTATTCTGGGAGATAATTTTTTTGAAAATCTTGGCTTTGCCTATTACGGCCCCTATGACGGTCACGATATATCAGCATTGATAGATGTTTTTTCAACCGTAAAAGGGCTTGGAAAACCTGTAATAGTGCATGTTAATACAGTAAAGGGAAAAGGATATCCTCACGCAGAAAGCAATCCTGAGTACTATCACGGGATTTCTGATTTTAATAAAGATACCGGTAAGAAAAACAAAAGCTCAACGGATTATTCTTCTGTATTCGGTGATGCGATTGTTCGCCTTGCGGAAAAAAATGAAAGAGTTGTTGCACTTACCGCAGCGATGCCAGCAGGAACAGGTCTTAGTGGTTTTGCGAAAAAATTTCCGGAAAGGTTCTATGATGTGGGAATTTGTGAATCACATGCTGTAGCATTATGCGGCGGACTTGCTTATGGAGGACTGAAGCCGTATTTTGCAGTTTATTCCACTTTTCTGCAAAGAGGATACGATCAGCTGATAACCGACGTAGCCCTGATGAAGCTGCCGGTTGTGTTTTGTATTGACAGGGCAGGAATTGTCGGAGCAGACGGCGAAACTCATCAGGGGATATTCGATGCTTCGTATTTACGTTCTGTTCCCGGTCTTACGGTTATGTCGCCTTCGTCTTACCGTGAGCTTGAAAAAATGCTTGAATTTACTTCTTCTTTTGATGATGGGCCTTGTGCAATCAGATATCCGCGCGGTAATGTTGAATATATATGTGAAGATAATTCAGAACTTACATACGGTAAGGGAAGAATAGTAAGAAAAGGAAAAGATATCACCGTTGTTTCTTACGGAATGATGATGAAAATCGCTTCAGATACATGTGATATACTTGAAAAAAAAGGTATATCCTGCGAACTTATTGATCTCAGGTTTGTGAAACCTGTTGATTTTGAATTGATTTCTGAATCCGTTGCACGAACAGGGCGTATTGTTGTTATTGAGGATAATATAAGAACCGGTGGAGTCGGTGAAGCAATTCTTTCTTATGAAGGAATTCCGGACTGCGCGAGGCTTTCGAAAGCAATACCGGACTGTTTCGTTACGCATGGCTCACCCGCTGAGCTTTTTAAAGCATTAAGGCTTGACAGCGAAGGTATAGCTGAAGATATAATAAAGGAGTTTAACCTTTGATGAAAGAACGTATTGACGTACTTATGTATGAAAAAGGACTTGTCAAAAGCCGTGAAATGGCAAAAAGCCTTATCATGGAGGGGCAGGTATATATAGGAGAAAAGAGAATAGATAAACCGGGAATGCAGGTGGAAAGCGAATCTGAAATTATTATAAGAGAGCAGCCCCGATATGTAAGCCGGGGAGGACTTAAGCTTGAAAAGGCAATGAATTGCTTTGATATTTCTCTTGAGAATAAAGTTTGTATGGATATCGGCGCATCTACAGGTGGCTTTACTGACTGTATGCTTCAGAATGGGGCACAGTTTGTTTATTCTGTGGATGTAGGATACGGTCAGCTTGCGTGGAAGCTGAGAACTGATGAAAGAGTTAAATGTGTTGAAAGAACCAACATACGGTATTTTGATGTTGCAACTCTCGAACACGATGTATCTTTCGTTTCCATTGATGTCTCTTTTATTTCGCTGAAGCTTGTTCTTCCCAAGGTAAAAGAGATTCTTTGTGAAGACGGTGAGTGTGTTGCACTTATCAAACCTCAGTTTGAGGCAGGTAGGGATAAAGTAGGAAAAAAGGGCGTTGTAAGAGATATAAGTGTTCATCGGGAAGTGGTGGAGAATTCATTGAATTATGCCTATGATCTGGGTTTTTCTGTTATTCATCTTGATTTTTCACCAATTAAAGGCCCCGAAGGAAATATTGAATATCTTATGCATATTGTAAATGACAGTAACGCCGGGAGGGTAGATTCATCTGTTATAGATGCAGTTGTTTCATCCTCTCATAAGTCACTTTCAGGAGAAGGTAATGACAATGAAAATCAGTAAGGTCGGAATTGTTTCCAGAGATGATATTAATAAGGATGTTATAACATCGCTCATCGAGATTCTCACTAAATACGGAATTGAATATACATATTCACCTGTTTCAGCCGTTGCCAATGATGAAATCTATGTAAATTCCGATGTTATCATTTCGTTGGGCGGGGACGGAACTCTTCTTGCAGCGGCAGACAGAGCAAGTCTTTACGGTAAGCCCGTAATGGGTGTTAATCATGGATATCTCGGGTTCCTTTCTGAGCTTGAAAAAGATGCTATGAGCGGTGTTGATAAGCTATTTACGGGCTCATATAAGATTGATGAACGAATGATGCTCGAATGCTGTTTTGTTACGGAGAATCAGGAAAAGGTAATCCATTGTCTTAATGATGTTATTATCTCAAGAGGAGCTTTTCCCAGAATGATTCAGTCTAGGATATCCGTAAACGAAAGTGTGGCAGAGGAGTATACCTCTGACGGAATAATTGTTTCATCTCCGACGGGGTCAACTGCGTATTCACTTTCTGCTGGAGGGCCTATTCTTTCTCCGGAGCTTGAAATAATGAGTATAACCCCTATATGTCCCCATTCGCTTAATAACCGCTCGCTTATTGTCGGTGCTTTAAATGAAATTGAGATCAGAGTTAACGAAACTTATAACGATTCTTTTTTCGTTTCCTGTGACGGCGGAATAAATCAGAAGGCTTCAGGATGTGTCACCGTAAGAAAATCTGAATATAAAGCAAGGCTTATAAGAGTTAACGATGAAAGCTTCTATTCAATTTTACGAAAAAAGTTTTCTGAAAGAGGAGTATAAAATGAAAAAGGAAAGACAGGAAGCAATTCTTTCGCTGATAGAAAAATATGAAATATCAACTCAGGAGGAGCTTTCGGAAAAACTGCAGGAATGCGGATTTAATGTTACTCAGGTAACTGTTTCAAGAGATATAAAGGAGCTGAAGCTTCTTAAGGTTCATTCAGATAAAAAGGGAACTAAATACGGTTATCCCTCCGAAACTAAAAACAATTCTTCGGATATTAATATGAATAAGCTTAAGAGCATTGTTACTCATGCTGTTACTTCTGCGGATTATGCTAATAATATTGTTATTATAAAAACTCTTCAGGGCATGGCGCAGGGTGTAGCATATGCTCTTGAAAATCTTAAT
Organism: Clostridia bacterium; assembly: GCA_045539675.1. Taxonomy (GTDB): domain Bacteria; phylum Bacillota; class Clostridia; order UMGS1840; family HGM11507; genus JAZQFU01. The sequence continues at coordinate 13,679 of JAZQFU010000187.1, forward strand.
ACAACCTCTATCCTCGGCTCTATTGCCGGTGATGATACCATTATGGTTGTAGTAAGAAATGAAAGCACCGCTAAAGAATTAACAGGTGAGATTTCTGAGTTCATAAAATAGAAAGGCATGGAATATAATGCTTAAAAGCCTCTCAATAACAAACCTGGCGGTTATAGAATCTGCAGTTATAGATTTTGAGGAAGGACTGAGTATTCTTACCGGAGAAACCGGCGCAGGTAAATCAATTATAATAGATGCAATTAACCTCATTCTCGGATGCCGTGTTTCCAGGGATATTATAAGAACCGGAAGCAATAAGGCAAGAGCTGAGGCTTTGTTTATTGTAGATGGTGCTGTAATAGATTATCTTGAAAAAATTGGTGTTGATTGTGACGGGGAACTGCTCCTTAGCCGTGAAATAACTTCAGACGGCAGGAATAACATAAGAATTAACGGAAGTCTTTCGACTACTGCAATCTTAAGAGAACTAGGTGAGCTTCTTGTTAATATACACGGTCAGCATGATAACCGTGCTCTTCTCGATCCCGCAAAGCATCTCGAAATACTGGATGAGTATGGAAGTCTTTCTAAGGCAAAGGAAGAATATAAATCAGCCTATGAAAAGGTTAAAGAGCTTTCCGGGGCTTTAAAAAAACTTACCGGTGATGTTCAGGAAAGAAACAAGAGAATTGATATTCTTAAGCACGAAATAAAGATGCTCGAGGATGCCGATATAAAACCCGGGGAATACGAAAAGCTTATAAAGCTTAAAGAGATTATGGATAACAGCCGGAGAATATCTTCCGCCATAAATGATGCAAGTCGTATTATTTCCGAGCCTTTGAGAGATAAATCTGTGCTTGAATATATCGGAACCGCTTTAAAGACAATTGATGATATTAAGGAATGTTCACCGGCATTATCTGCGGTATATGAAAG
>JAZQFU010000188.1:0-4889 GCA_045539675.1 Clostridia bacterium
GTATTTCCGAAATCGGAAGAAGCTCTTATGAGGATGCGGAAAGAAGAGTAATAAACGAGCTTAAGGAAATCGGAAAGCCCTTTATAGTTCTTCTTAACTGCGAAAATCCTTCTTCTCCCGAGGCAGTTGCCCTTCATCTGCGCCTTGAAGCGGAATACGGAGTTCCCGTAATGCCCGTTAACTGCAAAAATATCGGTGAAAATGAAATAATGATGATTCTCGGCACGGTGCTTTCACGGTTTCCCATAAAGGAAATACGTATCGGTTTTCCCGGCTGGGTGGATGCTCTTCCGGGGGGCGATTCTCTCCGTCTTAAAATCTATAAGGCAATAAGAGATTCAATTGAAGGGATTTCAAGGCTTTGCGATTCATCGCTGCTTGCAGAAAGACTTCAGAGCTCCGATTTTGTGAAAAATGCCTTTCTTTGCGAAAGTAAGCCGGGAGAGGGCCTGGTTTCCATGGAGGTTACCATGGCTGACGGTCTTTTCTATGATACCTTAAGTGCAAATACAGGACTAAATATTTATGACGATAAATCCCTCGTGCGGGTTCTCGGAGAGCTTTCGGGAGCAAAGAAGGAATACGATAAATTTGCATATGCCTTATCTGAGGTTAACCGTAAGGGCTACGGAATTGTTTTTCCCTCTATTGATGAGCTTTCCCTCGAAGAGCCTGAGATTATAAAGCAGGGGAATAAATTCGGAGTACGTCTTAAGGCAAGTGCGCCCTCATTCCACCTTATCAGGGCGGATATTGAAACAGAGGTTTCGCCCATTGTGGGAACCGAAAAGCAGTCGGAGGAGCTGGTTCACTATCTGCTTAAGGAATTTGAGGTTGATCCAAAAAAAATCTGGGAATCGGATATCTTCGGAAAATCTCTTCATGAGCTTATTAACGAGGGACTTCATAATAAGCTTTCAAAAATGCCTGAGGATGCACAGATGAAGCTTCAGGAAACCCTGCAGAAGATAATTAACGAGGGAAGCGGCGGACTTATCTGCATAATACTGTGAGGGTAATTAAGATAAACTTAAGAAAGCTTGCAGTATACTGTCTTGCGGTAATTACTCTCTGCACCCTTTGTTCTTTCGGCAACCCTAAACTTCAGGCGAAGGAGGGGGTTGCTCTTCCCGTTATAATGTATCATCATATAAGCGAGGATAAGGGTGCGCTTAACGATTACGTGATTTCTCCCGGGACCTTCGAAGAGGATATAAAATTTCTTAAGGAAAAGGGCTATGAATTTGTGCTTCCCCGTGAATGTGCGGAATATGTGAGGGAGGGAAAGCCACTTCCCGAAAAGCCTGTAATGATAACCTTTGATGACGGTTTTGAAAGTGTTTATCACTATGCTTTTCCCCTTTGTGAAAAATACGGACTTAAGTTTACTCTTGCCGTTCTCGGTCATGAATCCGAATTCTATTCGGGAAGAGATGAGCATAATATTTCTTATTCTTATGTGACCTGGGATGAAATAAGAAGGCTCAACGAATCGGGAATGGTTGAAATCGCAAATCACACCTTCAATATGCACGAAACGGAGGGAAGAAGGGGAATAAATAAGAAAAAGGAAGAAACGGAAAAGGCATATAATGCCGCCGTTTCTTCGGATATTTTAAAGCTTCAGCAGATGCTTGAAGAGAATTCCGGAGTAACTCCCGAAACCTTTGTGTATCCTTACGGCTTCACCTGTGAGGAATCGGTTGCTTTAGTAAAAAATCTGGAATTTTCGGTTTCCTTTTCCTGCTGGGAGGGAATGAATTATCTTTCGGATTCTCCGGAAAGACTTTACTGTATGAGAAGGTATAACCGTCCTCACGGAATATCTTCCGAAAAATTCTTTGGAAAGCTTTTGAACTATGAGGGATAGCCGCCGGAGATTCTAACAAAAATACGATATGAAAAAGCCTTCTTCGGATTTTCCCGGAGAAGGCTTTTTGCGTCATTGTTAAATTCTGTGTAAATACACAGAATTTCGGAAAGTGAAATTTTCATTCCCTGAATTCAAATAATTTTTTTAAGGGGATATTTAATGCTTCTGCAATGTCAATCAATGTATCCAGAGTACACGAGCAGGCAGCGGTTTCAATTCTGTGCATATGATTTTTGCTTATATCTGCTTTTTCTGCCAGCTGCATTTGTGTCATTCCCTGTTCTTTGCGATAATGCAGTATATTTAAGCCGATTCCCAGCCATATATCATAATTTTTGCTGTCCATTCCGTTCACCTCTGCATATATTATAGCATTAATTTTGCTTATATGCGACAACGGATATTGGTGTTAAAACAACAAAATCGGTTGATTTTGTAATTGGTTTTACAATTCAATCAGGTGCTTTCAGTCTTTAAACTCAAATAATTTTTTCAAGGGGATATTTAATGCTTCGGCAATATCAATCAAAGTATCTAAAGTGCATGAACAGGCGGCGGTTTCAATTTTCTGCATATAGGTTCTGCTTATATCACACTTTTCGGCAAGTTGCATCTGTGTCAATCCTTGTTCCCTGCGGTAGTGCAGGATATTCAGACCGATTGCCAGCCAGGTGTCAAAATTCTTTCCTTTCATCAGCTTTCACCTCTGTATTATTATATCCCGTAAAAATGAAAGCTTCGACAAACAAAATATTCTTAAAAGAGAACAAAATGTTTGCATTATTGATATAAATGTTGTATAATGCAAATGAAATTTATGCATATAAATTTTCTGATACAAAAAAGGGGAAGAATTATCGTGAGAAAGATTTGTTGTTTTGCGGGGCATTCAGAGCTTTATAAAGCTGATGAAATATATTCCCGACTTATTTCTTCTATAGAGAATCTGATTGTAAATGAGAAGGTAACGGAATTTTGGGTGGGTAACTACGGTGCTTTTGACAGACTGTCTGCCAAAGCGGTAAGGGAATTAAAAGCTAAATATCCCGGAATAAGGCTTGTTCTTATCATACCTTATGTAACTTCACTTATTAATGAAAACAGAGAAATCTATTATAAAGATTATGACGAAATCCTTGTTGCGGATATTCCCGAAAGCACTCCCCACAGACTGAGAATAATAAAGAGCAATCAGTATATGGTTAAAAGCTCTCAGTTTCTTATTTGCTATGCGGAATACTCATGGGGAGGAGCCGCCAAGACTCTTGAATATGCCAAAAAGAGAAAAATAAGTATTATTAATATTGCATTATAGCAAAACGGAGATGTAAACCTTTGGTTTTTACATCCCCGTTTTTTGGTAAGCACGGAAAATTGTTGCCTGATTATCCATTCTTCAGGTAAGTTCCCGAGAAAGCTTTTAAATTCTCTTGGATATCCTTCGTGAATTTTGTGTATATACACAGAATTTCGGGAAATGTATATTGACGCAGAGGAATACATATGATATAATGATTTCATCGAAGATGAAATCGTCGATATAAATCTCTTGTAAGATTTTCGATATGTCGTAAATGACTCGATATGTGCTTTGCACTCGATATGTTGCCTTTCGGCAACGAGATTTATATCATATCGGGTTTTGTAGGGAAGGGGCTTGCTCCTTCCGGAAAACATATCGATTTTGCGGAAGCAAAAATATCGAGCAAACGGAGTTTGCATATCGACAAGACAAGGTGCATCTTTTCTATCACCTAATTATATTATAAGTTGTGTAAAGTGTGAAAATACACGATTTTTTGGAAAGAGGGAACTTTATGATAGAAAGAAAAAAATATCTGGATAAGCTTATCAGCAAAAAAGAAAACGGGCTTGTCAAGGTTATTACGGGCATTCGCAGGTGTGGTAAATCTTATCTCCTTTTTAAAATATACAAGGATTATCTGCTTTCCTCAGGGGTATCCGAAGATCAAATAATTGAGCTTACTCTTGATGATGATGAGAATATCAGATACCGTAATCCCCTGGAGCTTGGCGAGTATCTCCGTTCCCTTACCGGGGATAAAAGCAAAACCTATTATATTTTCCTTGATGAGATACAGAAGGTAGTTTCAATTCAGAATCCGTATATTAAGGATGTTGAAGATAAAATCGGCTTTGTTGACGTTCTTCTTGGACTCATGAAGCATGATAATATTGATGTGTATGTAACAGGCAGTAACTCCAAAATGCTATCCTCCGACATCCTTACCGAGTTCCGCGGCAGAGGTGACGAAATTAGGGTTAATCCATTGTCTTTCAGCGAGTTCTACAATGCTTACGAGGGCGATAAAAGAGACGCCTGGCAGGAATATTGCACCTATGGCGGATTGCCTCTTGTAATGAAAAAACAAGGGCATGAAGATAAGGCGAAATATCTCCAGACCCTGTTTGACAAAATCTATTTAAGCGATATTATGGAGCGAAATAAGATATTCTATGAAAAGTCGGTACTCGATGATATATTGAATATTGTATCATCTTCTATCGGGTCTCTTACCAATGCAGGAAACATTGCAAAAACCTTCAGGAGCAATAGCCGAATCAGTATTGACAATGCTACCGTTGGAAGATACCTTGATTTGTTTATAGATGCTTTTATGCTCTACAAGGCAGAACGATATGACGTCAAGGGCAGAAAATATATCGGTTCTCCTTTGAAGTATTATTTCAGTGATGTTGGCCTTCGTAATGCTCGATTACAGTTCAGACAGATGGAAGAAAATCACATTATGGAAAACATCATCTATAATGAACTTATATGCCGCGAATTTAATGTTGATGTCGGTGTAGTTGAATATTTCTATCGCGGTGATGACGGCAAGAGCAAAAGAGCAAATCTTGAAATTGATTTTATTGCCAATAAAGGAAGCCGGAAATACTATATTCAGTCAGCACTTACAGTTTCGGATGAAGAAAAAAGAGAGCAGGAAATTCGCTCTCTTAACCGTGTTGGTGATTCGTTTAAGAAGATTGT
>JAZQFU010000189.1:0-15556 GCA_045539675.1 Clostridia bacterium
CATAGGAAAGTCCGCGAAAAAGCTTTTCCTCTCCGTCGCAGGTAATGATAAAATCCATTTCATGCTTTTCACGGTTCAGTATAAATCTCACAACATACCACTTATTGGATTTTACCGCACCAACGGAATTGCTCACTCCACCGCCTCTTGCACTCATATCTCTGTGCATAATAGCAAACTGCGGTCTGTTTGTTGTGCTTCCGTCAAAATAAAGTCTGAAACCGAAATCCCCTCTTTCAGGAGAATTGGTAATCATAAACTTTATTTCCCATGCCACGTTTCCTTCAATATCTTCAAGCTTTTTATTAAAAAACGGTCCCGCATATGATTCGCCGGGAACGGTATCTGAAAATTCGAAAGCACCGTTTTCCAGCAGTATTTCATCCGAAGCATCAACTATAATGCCATATCCGTCATTACCGCCGGTCAGAACATAACCGCCCGGTGATGCACCGTAGCCCGAATCAAAGCCATCATAAAACGCATCTCTTTTTGTTCTTCCGTTAGAGGTATCATATTTTCCCTCATATCTTGATTCAAGAGTAAGATATGCTCCCGCATTCACAAAGGAGGAAAGTAGAACGGAAGTAAAAATCATAATGCTTAAAAATCTTTTCATATTCTCTCCTCCCTATCTTATAACGTAAATGGAACGGGGATTGCCGTATTTACTCTGAAGGAACATAACCGAGCAATCCTCACCGTAACGTGAGAATGCCTTCGCATCCTTTGCCGTTCCCACAAAAAGCCTCTGGGATTCCGGCTTACTGCTGTCATAAATAAGAATTGCACAGGCAGGATCCTTCATATACTCAATCTTTGAGGTTCCCTCGGTAAATACTCTTTCATCCGACTGCACAAAGCTTAAGCCGTCGGAATAGGTTCTGTAAACATAGCCAAGGGCAAGTCTTTCGTAAGCTGCCCAGCTGGTGGGATTCTTATCCTGAATCTTTATTTTTCCCTCCGGACGGTAGAATAAGTCAAATGCCGAAATTCTTCCGTAGTTATCCGTTGAAAAGCGGAACAAATCTCCCTTTTTCAGCTTTTCTGCGGTATACTGACTCTTATCAATGCCGGCAAGCCCAAGTGCATTGAGAGTTGATTCGCCGGTTACTTTGAATACTGCATTTTTATTGCAGAGCTTTGATTTTCTGTTTCCGTCCTGCCAGAAATAAAGCTTATAGCAGGAAACTCCGTCCTCATCAACGGTCAGAGTAATTTTATCAAACACCGAGAAGGTTGTATTATAAGCTGAGGTGGTGCTGTCTGCGCTTTCATTCACCGTAAGCGCAGACGCGGAAATCTTCGAAATATCCTCATAATATGAGGAATAAACATAGCTCGTTCCGCTTAAGGATTTTCTTACTCCGTAATTCTCTTCGTTTCCGTATTCCTCTGCGGCATCAGAGCCAGTCATGGCAAGAGCAGGTCTTGTGAATATAACTGTTTCCGATGAAACAACAACACCGCCCATAATATTTTTTGCATCGGAATAATAAGTTCCCGAGCCGTTGGTACCGCGGTAAAGAACGTTTCCCGAGGTTATTTCCTCGCCGTTTGCCATGATATACCCGCCGTTTTCAACCTTATCTATAATTGTATCAAGCTTTTCGATTTTGCCGGCTTCGTTAAGTGAATATTTAAGAAGCTGAGAATATACGCTTTCGTGAGTTACTCCGATATCCATAACCGATGCCGCCTTAAGATGCGAATAAAGGGCATCGTCTTCTTTTTTATAGGTTATTCCGTCCACGGTAACCTTATTTGCAAATTCGGTGACGACTACTGCTCCGTATCGGTTCATAAGACGGATAAACGCCTTGTTTTCAAGCCCGTTTGCCACAACCTGACATTTAATCAGAATTCCGTACTGCTGTTCTCCTGCCTTAAAGAAATCAATTCCCGCAACCTTACCCTCTGCATTCAGGAGAAGGTCAACCTTTTCTCCGAGAGTTATCTTTGCAAGGCAATACTCATAGCATTCATACGTAGTGGGATATATTTCGCTTCCGCAGGTAAGCCAGCCTCTGCCCTCATCCTCGGAAATTCCGTCTATCTGTGCCGAAACTCTTTTATTCGAATATACGGCTCTTATATATCCCTGACTTGCATCGGGGCGTGATTCATAAACAGTAAGAACATCGTTTGTCTTGAGAACTCCTATATTTACCCTTTTTCCGTTAACGTCAACAATTGAAACAAAGGGATTTGCGTTACGGTTATCAAGAACTGTTTTTTCACCGGTATTGCGGTCATAAACTGCTCTTTCAACGCTGTCTGTATAGTCAATTACTATATCCTTGCCTGCCATAACGGAAATAACATCCCAGCTTCCGTCTTTATTATTGTCAATAAGAGTAACCGTTCCGTCTTTTCCTTCTATAAGCTCCATAGAAAGCGCATCCTCGGTGGAGGACATATTGTAAATAAGAGGAGTAAGCTTACCGTAATTATACTCTTTTGTTTTTCCGTTTCCCTCATCGGAAACAATCTTATTATCGCCTATTGCAAGGATTCTGTTATTGGGAATTTCAACGGTTTTATTCTTTCCCTCAAGCTCGTCTATGAAAACCAGAACCGAATCCTCCTCGGTATAATAAGCTTCAACCTTCATTCCCAGAAGGTGATTGGGAGAGGTTTCTCCGATATCATAAAGCTTTTCATCAATTTCAATATGCCAGGGAGGAACAGAGCTTTCTCCGTAAAGTCTGGTAATATCGGTTCCCGTTACCACACCTTCGGCTTTAAGAATTCCGAATACGGAATAGAGAAGAGTGGTTTTTTTGCCCGAAAATTCGATTTTTCCTTCATCCGTCCAGGTATCTCTCACTTCGGTTTCCGCAATAAGAGCATTCTTAAGAATAACTGCAAGTCCGCCCTTGGTAAGCTCATCGGAAAGTCCGTAGTCAAAGCCGGAGAAGAAGCCAAGGCCTCTTGCTTCGCTTAAATATCCTGCAGGATATCCGCCCTTTGCTTCCGCAAGAACGTCATGACCCACAGCTCTTATTAAAAAGGTTGCCGCTTCGGTAGCCGTAAGGGGCTTATCTCCCTTAAAGGTGCCGTCGGAATAGCCGCCTATAAGTCCTGCCTTATGCATAGCATTGACGTATGGAATATATGCGGCATCGGTTACGTCGGAGAAAACGCAGGTCTCTTTTGACTGCTCATTAAGCTCCGTTCCCGTAACCAGCTTATATAAAATTTTTGCAAATTCCTGTCTTGTAATGCTTTCGCTTAACATATCTTCCGTAAAATCCGTAACTCCGAGAGCATTGGTAAGCTCTGCCTGAGATATTTTGGAAGCTTCAGCCTCCTCCGAAAAAACGGAGAAGACCGAAGCTGAAAGAAGCATTGCGAAAACAAGAAACAGGCTGAGTAGTTTTTTCATACTAAGACCCCTTGTTTAATCTATGACGATGTATTCAACTGTAAGATCGGGAATAACATAAATGGTATTTATACCTGAGCTGGTTCCTCTTATATAGAAGGCAAGAATGTTTCCTTGCTCAACCCTGATTTTTGATGCATCAAGCTCAATGGGAGGAGTATCACCATGCTGGGTCGTGCTTACGATTCCTGCCATAGAGCCTAAAAGATAATCAGGACTGCAATCCTCTACCTTATAGGCAAGATGAGTGGAATCAATATTACCTCTGTTATCTGTTACGGTTCCTTCTGATTCCACAACAGATGTGTCGCATATCATTGAGATATCACGGTGATTCTGATAAATTTCGAATGCTCCCTGATATGCCGCCTGACTTGTATAAAGTGCACGTGAAGCTCCAAGGGTTGCGGAAACAACCTTCAAGGAACCTTCTGCCGACGGGAAACGGTAAGTCATATAGCTGTCTCTTGCCATACCTATAACGTTTGCATCTGAGCCTTTGTATTCGGATTCCTCCATATATCCCTTTCTTGTTAACGCAAAGTCAACAGGGGATAAGGTTTTCTCCTGAATCTGTCTGTAATATACATAGTAGGTTTTTTCGGTTTCTCCGTCCTTTGCGATAACGTTGATTTCTACGGTCTGCTCTCCCGCCACTCTGGAGGCAAATGCCTCTGCTCCGTTAATTTCAGGAATTGCTTCGATATAGGGATCTGTTGACACATCATATACACCAACATAATACTCATCAATTTCGGGATTAAAGCCGGAAATCTCACCGCCGTTAACCTTAATTGTCTTAAGATTTGCATTGCTTACGGTGTTATCAACCCATCCCTTGTTTATCCACGAAAGGGTAAGAGAAGGAACCTTATACCAGGTGGGATTTGCGGAAACCTCAATGCCCTTCACCATAAATATGAAGGTGTTGCCGTTATAGATTTCGATTCGCGAAACATCAAGAGCAACCGCTCCTGCGGTTCCGCTTGTTCCGTCTCCGCTTCCGAGATATGCATTTTCATCAACCTTCAGCGCCTGTTTGAGTGAGAAATATTCTCCGGGCTTATAGGTATTTGCTTCGGGTCCGGGATATATGGTTGCAACATCCTGAATATTCTGGTAAACATTAAATGTTCCGGTTGTGGAATATCCCATCTTTGCTTCGGATAAGGTTGCTGAAAGAAGCATATCCTCTTCGCCGAAGGTCTTTGCTGTTTCATAGGAAATATATCCTTCACGGTCAGTACCGATGCTTAAATAACCGTTATCAAGACCGCTCTGCCATCCGCTTCTTGCAGATGCAGCCGCTGTATAGGTTATAACCTCGGTTTCAATTTTTCTTATGAGGAATTTATAAGCCTTTGTATTTATACCGTCAGGTGCGGTAACGGTAAAGGTTACGCTGTTATCGGAGGTTTCGTGAATACCCTCGGAAACAGATGCTGCATCCTGAGTGGGAGTAACCTTGATTTCCGGAAGCTCAAGAGGATTTTCAACGCCCACATAGTATTCAGTCTTATCTGCATCAAATCCGCCAAGTGCCGCTCCGTCTACCGTAACAAGCTTTGCAGTAGCATCTGAAAGACTTACGTCTACGGGATTCTTTTCAACATATTTAACTGTCATCTGATGATTAAATCCATTCGCCGGATCAAAGTTTACCCGACCGTATTTCCCTGTTTCATTTGCATTACCTTTATATATGAGATAATATCTACCCTCCATTACGGTATTTGATACAATTCCGCTATGAGTGGTATTTCCTTCGGGAGTAGTAATTTCTGCTAACTTATAAGCATCTGTAAAGGTTGCTCCCTTAAATTCCGGGAAGGGATTGGTATAGTTGCCGTTGTTTGCTTCTTTTTCTGCTACAAGATCTGCAACGGTTCCGGTATGCGGATTTGTTCCGTCTGAATTATAGATTTCTACCATACTGAGACTGCTTTTATACATTCTTACATTATCAAGAGTAAAGCCGACTGCAGCATAGCCATTAACTTCGGGAACATCATATGCAATGAATGCTACGTTAGAGCCATCAGAATAAAGGTTCTGTCCATCCATAACATATATCGGTACTGCAGATGTGCCCAGATCCTTTGTGTATGCCATATCAATCCAATTACATCTTGAAGCGAAATAGCTTGAAGGAATAGCGGTTGTGGTTATCTCTGCAAATTCTCTGAAGTGAACCGCAAGAACCTTTTCATTCTTATAGGATGCGGTTGTAACAAATCCGCCAACCTCTGCCTCGGTTGAAAGAGTAAGCGCTTCTTCTCCTGCCATAACCGAAACTGCAGGAAGCTCTTCAGCCGTTTCAGGAAGTGCATCGAGTCCGTAATAAAATTCTGTTTCATCCGTTCCGGGAGCAAAGCCGGAAACTGTCTTTCCGCAAACAGTAAGGTCGGTTACAAAGCTTAAGACATCAGTCTTTTCAATCTGAACCTCTGCCCCGGAGGTTTTTTCTTCGCCTTTTATTTCATAGGGAGCAGCATTGAAATTAAGTCCGAGAATATTTTTGGAATCCTTAAGTCCGATTCCGAATATTCCGTGCTTCTCAGCCTGATACATTTTCCGTGAGGAAAGTGAATAATCCTTTCCGCCTGCGGTGATTCCGATTTCATCCGCCTCGCCGTCGGTTGTTCCGAAAACATATACCGTCGAACCGTCGGTAAAGGTATAGTCCGGGTTAATTGTTACTGCCGCAAAGCCGGATAATACCGGGCTTACAAGCATTGCGAAAATAAGAATTGCCGATAATAACTTTTTCATAATAATTCCTCTTTTCTTTTATTTTAATATATTGAAGAGCATCTGCGCTCCTTCAGCTCTTGTTAAGGTATTTAAGGGTTTTATTTCTCCGTTAAAGCCGCTTAAAAGCTTCCTTGCGGAAAGATAATTTATTGCTTCTGCCGCATAGTCTGAGATTTTATCCTTATCGGTGAATTCCTCACCCTTAAGCTCCTCAGTCTTTTCCTTACTGCTCAGAACACGGTATATAATAACTGCCGCATCCTGACGGGTGATGTTATTATCTGCTCCGAAAAGGGTTTCTGAAACTCCGTTTACCAGCTTATTTGAGAATGCCGCCGAAACATACGGATAATACCATTTATCAGGGGTAACATCCCTGAAGCTCAGCTCTCCTTCCCCCTTTATTCCGAAGCCTTCGGTCACAAGCTTTAAGAATTCTGCTCTGGTGATTTCCGAATCGGGAAGGAAGCTGTTTTCGGTTTTACCCTTTATGATGCCTTTTTGGTAAAGTGAATTGATTGCTTCATAACCCCAGAAGCTTTCAGACACATCTGAAAATACATCCTTTGCTTCCTTTTTCACTACGGGAACGGGAATTTCGGGAGTCTTGGTGGAAACATCCGCAAGCCCCGTATTAACTTTGGAAAGTCCGCCTCCGCCACCGGAAGAGCCTCCGCCTCCCGATGAACCACCGGAGCTGCCGCCCGAAATCACCTTGTTTATTTCCGAATTACAAACATTTGCAAAATCCTCTGCAGTTTCTATCTCCGAAAGTCTTTCGGTTATTCTCATATTGACCTTAGAACGCAAAGTTCCGTTAAGGGAAGAATATTTTCCGTAAACCGTTTCGGAAAGCTCTGTTTTATATGCTTCAAAAATTCCGCTGATTTCCGAATAGGCGGAAATGCATCTTATCTTTGCTACAGAAAGCTCAGTCATAAAGGCTTTTGCGACCTCTGTTAAAGACCCTGAGGAATGTTTTTTCATTCCTTCGCAGAGCATTTCTTTGCCCTCGGCACTTAAACCTGCGTATTCTTCATATCTTTCATCTTCGGAAAGAATTTCTTTTATTACGGGCATTTCCAGAATCTTTAAAACCTTACCGTTTTCCTCTCCTGCGGTTATTCCCTTTACAGCGGTCGCTTCATTCATCATATCCATAAAGCCTACCACCGAATAATCCGCAAGCTTTTCAATAATATATCCGCATATTCCTTCAAGGGAGGTTTCCTTAAGAGAGGCAAATACCATTTCCGTCATTCCAAGGTCGGATTTGTTTTCACTTATATATTCTGCCAGACTATCTGCGGTATAGGTTCCTTCCTCCAGTCCTCCGAGAAGCTCGTTTATTTTATCAACGGAGGGAATGGTGAATTCTGCCGTTACGGGAGTATCTCCCGTCTGGGTATATGCCATCGCCTTATATACGCCCTGGGTATTTTTAAAGTTAAAGGAAAAGCTTATCTTTCCCTCTGCATCGAGATAATGCTGAGTTACTCTTGCATATTTTTCAAAGGCAGTTAATTCCGTCGAAGCTTCATCAACTCCCGGACGTATAATCTTGAAGAGAAGCATTTCTCCCCCGAATTCTCTGCCCATATTGATTTCTGCGTCAATTTTCAGAACTGATTCGCCGTCAACATTTATCCAGCTTGTCTGAAGAACTATCGGATTATTTTCCTCTACGGCAAATACCAATGCAGGAACAGAAAGGAGAAAAGCAAGTATAATACATATTATCCTTTTCATTATACTCCCTCCTTTACAAAGTGAATCACAAGGGAAGGATTGTAAAGATAGGTAATAATAGCCGCACCTTCATAAAGCTTTTCTGCCAGTATGATGGTTCTCACATTACCGTCTTCCATGGGTGCAAACTTCATTTTCGTTCCGTCCAGGCTTATGGTTCCGTAGCCGCCTGCCGCATCGTGATATTCTCCCAGCCTCAGACTTTCATCATGATTATTAAAGCCCCTCCATACGGGATAGCTTCTTACGTTGTGAGTTGCCATATCATCGGCATTATACTGATAATATACGTAATTTCCTCCCGGATTGAATCTGAATTTCATATTAAGCTCTGCAGATACCGCTTTTCCCTGATTTCCGGGAAGAGTAAATGCATAGTAGTTGATTCTGCTGTCGCCGGATACCTTATTGGAATCAATAGCCGCATAACTGCAAAGAGTTATATAGGGCTCACCGCTGTCATCATAAATCGGTTCTATCTGACCTTTACCTCTGTGACTTGCCCAGGAATCGAAGGTTGCCTGAACTGCCTTGGTAAATTTAACCGTATAGGTTTCGGTTTCCCCTTCCGAGGTTACCGCTACGGTTGCATTTCCGGGAAGCTCTGTTGCCTGAGTAATTTCAACCGAAGCCTCCTTGCTGAAGGCTTCAGCAGTAATCTGAGGCACCTCTGTATCTCCTATTCCGGTCTTTACTATGTATTCCTTATTCATGGGATTGAATCCGGCAATTTCGGTTCCCCCTGCCTTAAGTCCCGTAAGTGAAGTGTTGCTTACCTCATAAAGCTTAAGATTAAGTGTATATTCAAGGTTATTTTCACCGTTATTCGATGATGAAGCAAGCTTTAGCGTCTGCTCATTTTCTGTAAGCTCATCAATAAGAATTTTCTGCCCAAGCTCTTTTCTTCCCGCCCTTATTTTAACGGGGAATTTATCTGCGGTAAGATACATCTTAAGCTCATATTCATTCTTACCTTCGGTAAGCTCAAGCTTCTCATCGCCTACAAATATTTCCGTAATCTCATTTACGCTGCTTCCCATAACCGCCATAGGTGAAAGAAGGCTTGTAAAATCATCGGTGGTAAGGAATGCGTGAACCTCATCGCAAAGAGAGGGGTCAACGTTTATTTCAGAGGTACTTATGTTTACCACACCGTCTTCTTTTTTAACAGCTCCGTATTCAGTTTTCATATCAAGAAGCTCACCGTCTGAATATGCTGCCAGAGAAAATGCATAGCTTACAGAATTTTCCTTGAGACTTTCAAAGGATATACTTGCTTTTATCTTTTCTGCCGGAGTATTAATAGCCGAGCCTGAACCGTCAAGGAAGTCAAAATCCAGAATACAAATACCCGTTGCCGCATCCTCTCTCGCCGTAAGCGGAAGTGCAAACACGGTACATATTACGGCAGCTGCAAGCAATACCGCTATAAACGATTTTTTCATTTACTCTCCTCCTTCATATATAAGTCAGTTCTCATATCAGCAGGATAAAGATTTGCTCCGTATCCGTTTTCAAAGGATAAATACTTCTTGTATTCCCTGCCGTCAAAATCAATTTTATACATACAGAAGCCTTCCTCTTCGGAGTAAACTGCCGCCACCTTATCACCGTACTGATTGATTATACAGCTTGAGCCGTTTTCGTGAAGGCCCGAAACTGCAATGAAGATGCCGTTTTCGTATGCTCTCGCTTCATATATACATTCGGGATTACCTGCGGTGGGAATAAAGATTATTTCCGCACCCTTTCTGCTTAAAATTCTCGCCGCTTCAGGGAACCACATATCCCAGCATATAAGAATCCCTACCTTTGCAAAGGGAAGCTCAAATACCGGAAGCTCATCTCCCGGAACGATACCTGCAGTTCTTTCACCAAAGCAAAGATGAGTTTTCCGATATTTCTGAATTATTTTACCCTCGGGAGATATGAGAAGGGATGTATTGTATTTAAGCCCTCCGTCATTCTCGCAAAGTCCGAAGATTAAGTAAATTTTTCTTTCTTTTGCTTTATCGCAGATAAGCTGTATATGAGGATGCTCCACGGAAATAAAACGTTCATCTCCGCTTACTAATCCGCCCCGGTTATATGCAACTTCGGTAAAGCAGAGAATATCCGCATTGCTGTCTGCTGCCTTATCTATAATTCTTAATATATTGGGAATATTCTGATCATAGCTGCCTTCCGATCTGCGGTTAAAAAATGCCGTTGCGATATTTGCAACTCTGTGCGGCTTTCTTTCTTCATATTTTAAGGACGGTGCTTCGAATTCCAGAGTTCCTCCTCCCACGGAAGAGAAAAGAACCGAAATATATACTTTTGCCGTTTCCGGTCTGGGCTCCAGGGTGAGAGAGCATTGACCGTTTTTTTCCGTAAGGTTATCTCCGCATAGCTCCACATCATTCTTATCGCACTGATGAACCGCCGCCATAACCGTTACGTCTTCTTTACCTTTTACATCATAAGCAAGGCTGATGCTCCACAATGGCGATACCTCGGGGGATTCTATAACTCCCTTCCATACTCCGCAGGAATAACCATTATCCGAAAGAGAAATCTTAATTCTGTTGCCATTGACTTCAAATTCAGGAGGCGAATCCTTATATGCAGCCTTTTTTTCCTCCCATGTGTTAAATTTAACCAAACAAATCAAACTCCTTGCAAAATATACTGTCTTCTTTGGATAATATAATACTAACACCGCCACCATTCACTTTCAACAGTCCATTTTGCATATATATAACTTTTTTGGAACAAAATTTCATAAATTTAACATTGACTTTTCAAATATAGCGGTATATAATAAACTCATCATTATAATTAAAATGGAGAAATATGATGAAGGATAAACTTACTGAGAAGGAATTTATTAATTATGATTTCAACATTGATACAATTGAAAATGCCTTCTATTTTGAGCAACCGTATGCAAAATGGTGGTGGGGCCCTGTGGTTCAGCCGAATTCTACCCTTCTGATGGTCGCAGAAGGCGAGGGAATGTTTTATATTGACGGTGAGGAGCATCATGCCAGAAAGGGCGATATAGTATATATGAAAAAAGGCGCTCATTACCGTGGTGCCGGGCTTGAATGCAGTGAGGGAGAAATCTGGAAGTACTACAGTATTCACTTTAACACCGATAAAGAGCTGAAAGCTTTGAAAACCGCTTACAATACTACGGATTTTCAGTTTTTCAAGCATCAGTTTCATGAAATCGTAAACACATATAATAAAAAGAGATTTGCCTATATTCCCAGAATAAAAGGAATGCTTTACAGTCTTATGTGCGATATCATAAACGATTCGAACCTTGAAAGCAAAACCTCAAGAGAATACAATATAATAAAAAATGCCATAGACTACATGAATAAAAACATATACAGCTATGACCTGAGTATTGATATTATTTCCGAGCAGTCGGGAATTTCGGGGAAATATTTCAGAACCCTGTTTAAAAAATTCTATGGAATATCTCCTCTGAAGCATATTATTGACGTGCGGCTCGACCGCGCAAAGGAGCTTTTATGCTTTTCAAACCTTACGGTGGCGCAGATTGCAGAGGAAATAGGATACAGCAGCGAAATTTATTTTTACAGGCTTTTCAAGCAGAATTTTCATATAACACCTAATGAGTTCCGCAAAAAAATGCAAAGCTAGAGGGGATGCAAAAATTGCGCAGACCACAGAAAAATAAAAAGCGATTCTCCTTTTTTTGGAAAATCGCTTTTTTATTCTTAATTACAGCAAATGCCCTTTTAGTTTTTAAGGCTATGCAGAGGCGCGGGAATTCTTCCGCCTCTGTTTATGAAATCCGCAGAACCGTAGGGGCTCACCTTCATAACGGGGCCTGTTCCCAGAAGCCCTCCGAATTCCACCGAATCACCGATTTTTTTACCCGGTGCAGGAATAACTCTTACCGCAGTGGTTTTATTATTAACCATTCCTATTGCGGCTTCATCGGCTATAATTGCAGAAATGGTTTCTGCAGTTGTTTCTCCGGGCACAACTATCATATCAAGCCCTACCGAGCATACACAGGTCATTGCCTCAAGCTTTTCAAGAGATAATGCTCCGCAGACTGCCGCATCAATCATTCCGGCATCCTCACTTACGGGAATAAACGCTCCCGAAAGGCCTCCAACGTAGCTTGAAGCCATAACTCCGCCCTTTTTAACTGCATCATTTAAAAGTGCAAGAGCGGCGGTGGTTCCGTGAGTTCCGCATTTTTCCACGCCCATCTCTTCAAGAATATGGGCAACGCTGTCTCCTACCGCCGGAGTAGGTGCAAGAGATAAGTCAACTATTCCGTAAGGCACACTCAATCTTTTGGAGGCTTCCTTTGCAACCAGCTGACCCATTCTCGTTATTTTAAAGGCAGTTTTCTTAACGGTTTCCGCAACCGCCTCGAAATCCGCATTCTTTCCGATTTTCTCAAGAGCGCATTTAACAACGCCGGGGCCGCTTACTCCCACGTTAATAACGCATTCTCCCTCTCCGCTTCCATGGAAGGCTCCCGCCATAAAGGGATTATCTTCTACCGCATTGGCAAACACAACAAGCTTCGCACATCCAAATCCGCCTTCATCTTTAGTAAGCTCCGCCGTTCTTTTAACAGTCTGACCCATTTCCTTTACTGCGTCCATATTTATTCCGGCTCTGGTAGTTGCCACGTTAACGCTTGAGCATACTCTTTCAGTTGAAGCAAGTGCCTCGGGAATTGACTCAATAAGAAGTCTGTCTCCTTTTGTATAATGCTTATGCACGAGAGCACTGTATCCGCCGATAAAATTCACCCCGGTGGTTTTTGCCGCCTTATCAAGGGTTTTTGCAAGCTTAACGCAATCGGAAACCGTGGTTGCCTGCTCACAAAGATAAGAAACGGGAGTCACGGAAATTCTTTTGTTTATAATGGGAATTCCGTATTCCTTTTCTATATCCTCTCCGGTTTTAACAAGGTCTTTTGCAAGACGGGTTATTTTTTCATATACCTTCTCACACATTTTATCAACATCGGGATCCGCACAATCCTTAAGGGAAATTCCCATAGTTATAGTCCGCACATCCAGATGCTCTTTTTCAAACATATTAAGGGTTTCTATTATTTCAAATCTGTTCAGCATTTTTCTCCGCCCCTTTATATTCTGTGCATGGAGTTAAAAACGTCTTCATGCTGAAATCTTATTGAAAGTCCCATTTCTTCTCCCGCTTCTGTAAGCTTTTTTGAAATTTCATCTGCGGAAAGAGAGGATTCCGCCGTATCTGCAAGCATAATCATTGTAAACATATCCTGCATAATGGTCTGAGAAATATCTAAGATATTAACCCTTGCTTCCGCAAGAATTCCCGAAACCTTATGGATGATTCCAACCTTATCTTTTCCTATTACAGTTATTACCGCTTTCATAATATCTCCTCTTTTGTTAAAATTTTGTCAATCGTTCTTTATTATACATCATCAGTCTTTAAAAATCAAGCGCTGCGAATATTTTTACGTTATCTCTTTTCACACTTTCGCCGATAAGAGCGAAGGATTCGCCGTATTGGTCAATACGGAAGCTTTTATCTTTTACTATTTCCCTTATCTGCTCAGATAAATTAAAGCCATTATCGGTTATATCTGCAAGATATGCCCTTTCAAAAAGAAAACGAAGCATTTCCGGAGAAGCCTTCATCACCTTATTGTTCAGCTTTTCGAAATCCGACTGAGTCCATACCTCCACCACATTGGGGAAGCAGGAAAAAATAACATATTCTGCATTTTTCAGCTTCATAGAACCGGGAAAAACAATTCTTATTCCCTCTTTTTTGCAATACTGCTTAACCAGCATATTAAACCTCCTCAAGCAAACATACGGCGTATGCCTTTATTCCCTGCTCTTCTCCCGTAAATCCCATTTTTTCTTCTGTTGTGGCTTTAACCGAAACATTCTTTATATCCGTTTTAAGTATTTCAGCAATTCTCTCTCTCATTTCGGGAATATGGGGAAAAAGCTTTGGCTTCTGACAAACTATTACCGTATCTGCATTCGAAATCTTATACCCTTCCTTTGAAATTATTTCCGCTGTTTTCGAAAGAAGAACCTCCCCTGCCATTCCCTCACAGGAGGGATCGTTTTCGGGAAAATGAATTCCTATATCGCCGAGAGCCGCCGCACCAAGCATTGCATCCGCAAGAGCATGAATTAAAACATCTGCATCAGAATGCCCGAGAAGTCCGAGAGTATGGGGAATTTTAACGCATCCAAGCCACAGTTCTCTCCCTTCAACCAGCTTATGCACATCATATCCGAAGCCGATTCTCATATTTATCATCCTTTCAGAAGTCTTCCGGCAATTTCAAGGTCTGCCGGAGCCGTTATTTTAATATTCATGGGATTTCCCGGAGCGATTTTTGGGGAAGCTCCGGCAAGCTCGGCAATGCCCAGATCATCGGTTGCAACAATCCCCTTCTCCTTTGCAGTCTCAAGCCCCTTTAGATAAAGCTCTTTTTTTATTACCTGAGGAGTAAAAATTCTGTAAACACCCTCACGGTCGAGAGTTTTTATTATTTTACCTTCACCGTCGGCAAGCTTGACGGTATCTGCAAGAGGAACTCCCACGGCAGATGCCCCGAAAACAAAGCCTGCAATTGCCGCCGCTTCAATTTCTGCCAACGTTACGAGCGGTCTTACTCCGTCGTGAATCATAACATATTCATTTTCTGCCTCAAATACTCCCTTTGAAACTGATTCCTGACGGGTAGCGCCCCCGGTGATTACGGATTTCACCTTTCCGATTTCAAATTCTCTTATTATATCCCATAGGAAAAGAATGTCTTCCTCGCCTGTTGCAACTATTATTTCATCCACGAAGGGCGAAGCCGAAAGCACCTCCAGGGTATACGCGATTATGGGCTTCCCTTCAATTTCAAGAAACTGCTTTTTCTTATCCGATTTCATTCTTGCGCCGATTCCCGCCGCAGGAACGATTGCAGAAATTCCGGGTCTTTTTTTCATAAAATCCTCCCAAATCAAAAAAGGGCATTACGCCCTTTTACATTATAACGCTATCCTTTATCATTTTATCAACTTCATCATATTCCATATTCTTTGCCATAATGATTTCGCTGTATAGAATCTGCTTTGCATAGTTTAAGGTTTTCTTCTCACTTGAGGAAAGCCCCTTTCTGAAATCACGGAGCAGAAGATATTTAACAACCTCTGCGGTTCTTTCCTGAGTACCTTCTCTTATTTTTTCTATGTTTTCTCTGTATCTTTTATTCCAGTTATCTGAGCTTTCATCTTCGGTTTTTTTCATAAACTCAATAAGCGCATCAATCTCATCGGAGGTTTTTAAAACACGCACACCAAGTTTTTCCGCATTTTCCACCGGAAGCATTACCTCGGTATCTTTAACGGGAATACGTATTATGTAGTATGTATGCTTTTCTCCGAGTATTCTTTTTTCTTCGATTTTTTCAATTACGCCTGCACCGTGGAGCGGGTAAAAGATTGTTTCGCCTATTGCGTACAACTGAAGTCACCTCAAATTTCCGGGATATATATCTCCAAGCATTATTTTAACACAAAATTCAAAAAATGTCAAACCCTTAGATTTAAATTTCTCCTAAGAAAGTTAAAAACGGGCAAAAAAATTGACGGGTGAATTTAACAACACACCCGCCCG
>JAZQFU010000190.1:0-4766 GCA_045539675.1 Clostridia bacterium
ATCGGCTTTCCCGCCGGAGAGTCTCATTTCTTCAACTCCGGAAATCTGATTGGGGTGTCCGATATATTTATTCATCATACACATCTCTTATAACCTCCCTTACGGCTGTATAAATTTTTTTATAAGCACCGTACAGCTTCCTGTATTCTCTGCTTCTTTCCGGATCGGGATAAACCACCTTTTTCACCCTTACAAAAACATCCTTTGCCTCATAAAGACTTTCAAAGATTCCCAACGCCACGCCTACCATCATACAGGTTCCGCAAGCTCCTGTTTCGCGGGATTCAAGTGCCGTTACGGGTCTGCCGAGAATATCAGCCTTAATCTGAAGCCATACCCCGGAAGCCGAGCCTCCTCCCGTCGCAAAAAGCTTTTCGGGTTTTATTCCAAAGCTTTCAAGCTGTTCGATATTTATCATAATTTCGTAGGTTACACCTTCCATTAATGCCTTATAAATATCTGCACCGGAATGCTCAAAAGTAAGACCCAATAAAGCTGCTTTTGAGCCTGAATCCATATACGGATTTGCTGCACCGGAAAAATGCGGAAGAACAAGAAGCCTTGTGGGTTCATCCTTTACCTCCGAATCAAGCTCCCTATATGTTTTTCCTGACGAAAGATTATCCCTGAACCACTTTACTGCGGCTCCGCCCGTATATGACAAAGCATAACAAACGTAAGTACCGTCGAATACATACGGCACAACGGAATACCCCATTTTATAAAGCCTCTCCTCATCGGGAATATTATCAAACACCGGAGTAACACACTCAACTGTTCCGGTTCCGTCTACCGCATTTCCGCTCTCCAGCACTCCCGCACCCACAGCAGCCGCCACCTGATCATGCGCTCCGTTTACAATTTTTACAGTATTTGTAATACCAAGCCGCCCGGCAAGCTCCGGATTTAACTCTCCTGCAATATTAAACGCCGGCACCGGATTTGAAAGCAGCTCTTTATCTATACCCGCCGCATTCAGAAGCTCGTCGCTCCAGCACTTTTCCCTTATATCAAACGCCATGGTCCTTGCCGCCAGAGAATAATCTATAACGGCATTTCCCGTCAGCATATAGATTATATAATCCTCCATAAGCAGAATTCTTTTTATTTTTCTGTAAACTTCAGGAAGATTGCTTCTGATCCACATCATTTTCGGAAGACTATACATGGAATGCGGCTTAACGCCGGCAATACTGATTATTCTTTTCTCACCAAGCTTATCGATAAGCTCCTCACATTCCTTTTCACCTCTTGGGTCGGTATACAGCATTGAAGGAAGAAGAACCTTATTATTTTCATCCAACACCACAAAGCTTTCACCAAAGGTAGTTACACCGATTGCATCCAGTTTGCATTTTTCCGCACTATCACGTATTACACCGAAAACCGCACTTAAAATCTCTTCAGCATCAATTTCATGCTCACCTTTCTTACGGTTGACTTCATATTCCCGGTATGAATTACAGATGAATTCACCGCTGCTGTCGTATACTGAAAGCTTACAACCTGTTGTTCCTACATCAAGTCCGCCTATTTTCATATTACACCTCAATGCTTACCACGTCATAGCCAAGATAATACTTAAATGCTTCCTCAAGTATTTCTTTTACGTGACCTCTTGTTACGGTGGTATGATGCTTAAAGCCGCCTCTTGCCAGTTTAATAAGCTTATCCTGAAGGTTACTGATTTTCGCTACTCCGCCACAGCCAAAGAATTCCTTTTCGATATCCTCACCGGTAAATCTTCCTTCGCTGAAATAAACGGTTATTTTTCCGTTTTCCGTTTTGCAATTAGAAAAAGTCATGGGGAATGCTGCAATTCTGCCCTCGTTTGTTCCCCAGCCGCTTCCGGGATCTGTTTTATCAAACATTTTATGGGAGGTTACCGTTCCCCTGCCGCTCATAAGCTTCTGAGCTGTTGAACCGCAATGGAAAAGAATAACCTTATCCGGGTCTTCGCCGTAATTATTATTCCAGTCAAGACAAGCCGACGGCTCTTCGCTGGCAAGCGACAATGCCCGCATTGTGATTGCGCTGCACATATCTATTTCACAAGAGGCTGTTATTCCCCTGTCGTTCAGCTCCGAAAGCAATACGCAGGGGCAAACTCTGAGATAGGTTTCCATCTCGTTCCAGCAGCGCAATGCAATTGCATCCAGATGATAGGCTTCTATATATTCGTCTATCACTACGCCGATTTTTGAAAGCATATTCTTTTTATCGTCCGGCACATTCGAAAAATCAGTATATTTTTCAAGAGCTTTCTTTTTTTCAATCACCTTTTCATCCTCATCAGACTTCTGGCGGACAAATTCAAAAAGCTCGGATAAATCAAAGCTCTCCACATTAATTCCGTGTCTTTGCATGGTTACTTCATCAAAACGTACGGTTTTGAATGCAGTTGTTCTCGCACCGATGCAACCGATATTAAACCTTTTCATTCCGTTAACAACGCGACATACAGCAGCAAAGTCTTTAAGATTTTTTTCAAAGGCAGAAGTTAACGGATGAACCACGTGAGGCTTCATTACGGTATATGGCACCTGATACTGCTCAAAAACATCCGTAACGGAAAACTTTCCGCAGTACGCATCCCTCCTGTGCTTAAAATCCATCTTTCCGATTTCATCAGGATACGCTTGCATTAGAATCGGAACCCCGGCATCACGCAGAGCTGTAATTGCTCCGTTTTCATCAACGAATATAGGCATACAAAGAATAACTCCGTCGTATTCTCCTTCGTGAGCTTTCAGCCATTTTGCATACGCAAGCCCCTCGTCACGGGTTTCAACCGCACCGTAGCAGGTTGCATCCTTATCCATAATAATATAATCATATCCCGCAGATGTAACCGCCTTTACCATATCCTCTCTTGCGCCCTCAATAAGCTCTGCAGGCATAAATCCGCGATTTCCGAAATAAAGTGCAAAGGTCTGTTTTTTCATTTTTAGTATCCTCCTCATATTTATTTTTGATTTTTACTTGATTTTATCAGTTTTTCTGCTATAATTATAGACACTAACGTTCAAAAAACTGTAAATTTATCCGAAAAGGTGGATGTTTATGCCATTGTTTTTTCATGAAAAAGATTTATCGGAGCTTATGCAATCGTTTTATATTCTTACCGGGATTAAAATATGTTTATTTGACAAGAATTGTAATGAGGTTGCCGCCTATCCCGATAACAAGCTGACCTTCTGCACGCATATGAGAAAATGCGAAAGCTTTGATGCACGTTGCAGAAAGTGTGACAGCAACTATTTTCAGAAATGCGCCGAAACCAAAGCGTTGCATATTTACAAATGTCACGCAGGACTTACCGAAGCCATGATGCCGTTAATGAAAAATTCGGAAATTATCGGGTATATGATATTCGGTCAGATTCACGATAATAAAAACAAAGCAGAGTTTGAAGCAGAAATGTCTGCACTTGTTAGCGGCTACAATATAAAAGAAGACCTTAAAGCAAGCATCAGAAAAATAAAATATAAAAATGAATCGCAGATTTTTGCGGCGGCAACAATACTTAAAGCATGCGTTGAATATATTCAGATAAAAGAAATCGTTAAATCCTCCGACAGACTGCTTACCACAAAAATTGAAAAGTATATCGACGAGCATATGGAGGAGGAGCTTCCCGTGAGCAGACTATGCGAGGAATTCAGTATAAAACGAACACGTCTTTACGAGCTTATGTCATCACGCGCCGAAGGCGGGATTGCAGCATATATAAGACAGCGAAGATTACTTAAGGCAAAAGAACTCCTCATATCCACAGATATGAGGATTCCGGATATTGCCCATACCGTGGGCTTTTCCGATTATAATTATTTTCTTCGAACGTTCAAAAAGCACTTCGGCGTTTCAACGTGCGCGATCAGAAGGGAAAGATAAACAGGGATTTTTAAGAAAAAAGCAGAAACAAAGGAATATTTTTTTACTAAATTTTGCAATAGCTAAAATAACTCCTTCGGAGTAACTGAATTAAATTCATCAGAAGTGTGTGTAGCACTATAGCTGCCGCAGACAATTTGGCTGAGTTTTACCTGCAAATGTTGTATCTCATTTTCGTCTTTGTAAAGGCTCTTACATCTGATAGACGATTCAGCATCGAAAAAGTCAAACACAAAACAAAATAAAATCGGAACAGATTTCATACTCTGTTCCGATTTTGGTGCAGGTAACAGGACTGTTACTCTTTTTAAGGGAGTGCCCTGTATCGCACCTTTAACCTGCTTTTTCTATATTCAGTTCGCTATTAAACTCTACTGTTCCAACAAACTTATAGTAAATATTTATATCCTGATAAGTTTCGCCCTGATATTCGTACTTTTCGCCGACTTCAATTCTGTCGATAAGCTCATGGAGAATCTCGTATGTGAGTTCTTTAATTCCAATGTACTTTTCAATTAAGTTTACAAAGTCTATGGCATTATCCTTTGACTTGTGGTATTCGTTTAGCTCGCTTTCTATTCTTGATGCCTCGGCTTTTAATTCTGCTTGTTCTTCTTCGTATCCTGCAAGAAGTGATGCCATTCTCTCGCTTGATAAATTTCCTAAGACTGAATTTTCATAAGTCTTTTTAATCAGGAGTTCAAGCTCATTAATTCGCTTGTTGGCTTTTGCAAGTTTTCGTTGATTTTCTCTGGTTTCTGCCATAATCTTTTGCTCGTTGCATTTAAGTGCAGCTTTGTATAGGGCATCTCTGTCGGTTTCTAGCATCACTGTCTTTGCGTAGATGTCTGCAAGGACTACACCATATAACT
>JAZQFU010000191.1:0-2133 GCA_045539675.1 Clostridia bacterium
TAGCTAAATTGACCTGCGGTCAGCTATTAAGCGAATTTAATTTAGCTACTCCGAAGGAGTTATTTAGCTATGGAGCAAAGTGGAATAATTTAGCTTTGAACTTTAGTTCAAAATTTAGCTAAAATGACTGGCATCTGAATAGTTCGATTGTTATGAACACTGTAGGGTTCGGCGGTTTCCGACGAACCGCATCCGGCACAATGACCGGTTAACAGATTCTGTAATTTGAAAAAGGGGGAGATTTTTTTGAATATACCAAGACCTGAGCATCCAAATCCTCAGTGGGAACGTGAAAGCTGGAGAAATTTAAACGGAGAATGGGAGTTTGATTTTGATTTCGGAAATTCTGCAGTTGAAAGAGAGCTTTATAAAAAGGGCGCTCTTTCCAAAAAGATAACGGTGCCGTTTTGCCCTGAAAGTGAGCTTTCCGGCATAGGTTATAAGGATTTTATTTCCGGGGTGTGTTACCGCAAGGTAATCAGCTTATGCACCTCTGAGGTTTCGGGAAAGGTTTTTCTTAATTTCGGTGCTGTGGATTTTAAAAGCCGTGTATACGTTAACGGTGAGTTTGCCGATGAACATATCGGCGGATACAGTTCCTTTTCTGTAGATATCAGCCAATTCGTGAAGGTGGGGGAAAATGAAATATTTGTTGCTGTTTCCGATAACGTGAGAAGCAGGCAGCAGCCTGCGGGAAAGCAGAGCAGTAAGTATTTTTCTCAGGGATGTTCATATACCAGAACAACGGGTATATGGCAGACTGTGTGGCTTGAGTTTGTACCGGATGAATATATAAAAAGCTGTAAATATTATCCCGATATCGCAAACGGTAAGCTTTCGGTTGACGGAGAGGTTTCGGGCAGCGGAAATCTGGAGCTTTCTGCATACTATGAAGGAAAAAAAGTCGGTTCGGTAAGCCTTAAAGCAAAAGGTTTTTTTAACGCAGAGCTTTTTCTTTCGGAACTGCATCTCTGGGAGGTTGATTGCGGAAGACTTTATGACCTTGAGCTTAAATTTAAAAATGACAGGGTAAAAAGCTATTTTGGAATGAGAACTGTTGCCATTGAAGGAAATAAGTTTATGTTAAACGGAAAACCTCTTTTCTTAAGAACGGTTCTTGACCAAGGCTTTCATATTGACGGAATATATACCGCCCGTGATGATGAAGCTCTGAAAAAAGATATAGAGCTTTCAAAAGCATTCGGCTTCAACGGTGCAAGACTTCACGAAAAGGTTTTCGAGAAAAGATTCATATATCATTGCGATAAAGCAGGATATCTTATCTGGGGTGAACATGCAAACTGGGGAATGGAGCATACCGATTCCGTAGCTCAGGGTAATTTTATATGTGAATGGTCGGAAATCATTGAAAGAGATTTCAACAGCCCGGCTTTAATCGGCTGGTGCCCCTTCAATGAAACCTGGGATTATAAAGAGGGAATAAATGATTACAGATTTATTGAAAGCGTTTACAGAATGACAAAGCTTTTTGATAAAACGCGTCCCTGCATAGATGTAAGCGGAAACTATCATATCCGTAAAAGAGAAATCTTCGATGTTCATGATTATGAGCAGGATCCTGTTAAGTTTGAAGGATATTTCTCGGGAATTGATGAGGGAATAGTTAACGATCAGATTGAAAGAAGAAAGGAAAATGCCCAGAAATATGTGAAAGGGGAGCCTGTGTTTATAAGTGAATACGGCGGAATAAGATGGGCAAGGGAAAGCGACGGAGGCTGGGGCTACGGAAATGCTCCGAAAACCGTTGAGGAGTTTGTTGAAAGATATACTAAGCTTTCCGAAGCGATAATTGATAATCCTTATGTTCTGGGACTTTGTTATACTCAGCTTTATGATGTTGAGCAGGAGGTGAACGGACTTTATTATTATGACAGAAGCCCCAAGTTCGATGAAGAAACCGTTGCAAAGCTTAAAAAAGTAATGGAGAAAAAAGCGGCAATAGAAATGTAGTATATGAATTTTGAAACTGAAAGGGGATGTAAAAATAGTCCAGACCGCAAGAAAAGGAATAAAATAAGATGTTTACTGAAGTTTCTACTTCAGATGCCATATGAATAAGGTAGAAAAATTGAAGAAAATTCAATTTTTCCTTGAATTAATTACTTTTCTTGC
>JAZQFU010000192.1:0-4755 GCA_045539675.1 Clostridia bacterium
TGTCTTTTTACGCCTTTGCCCAAACCGAAGGTATTATCATCCATTCCCTTTATAATTCCTGCTGAAACTGCTTTGTTAATATAGGGAGCATACCAGGCGTTTTTATCAACGTCGGTAAATTCTGCTTCTTTTTCTTCGGCAGTATAAAGGGTAGCTATCATTTTTACAAATTCTTCTCTCTTAACCTCTCCGCCCGGATTGAACTCAAAAGCCGATACACCGTTGACTATTCCTTTTTCATAAAGTGTATAAATTGCATCTTTTGCCCAGGCAAAGCCTTCAAGGTCGGTGAATTTCTTTTCCTGAGCTTCGGGCATTCCCGCATTATCAGGCTGCTTGGCATTTGCTTCAATTTCAGTTTTATCCATTGGCGACGGAATAACAGCGGTATCTTTTCCGCCACCGCCACCGCCGCCACCGCCGGAGCTTCCTCCCGAAGGCAAGCGGAGAGCATCTTCTTTTGCTTTTTGATCTTTGGCTGCTTTTTCAAATGCAGCATTAAGAAGTTCAAATGATCCGTAGGATTTTTTCGTTATCGCTACGTTAACGGGCTTTTTATCGGTAAGAGTATTGTAAACTGACATATCCACCAAAGTTATTTCAGCGGTATTTTCCATTATTGCCTGTGTCTGCGTATGGTTTTCTGATTTTTCAATACCCTTCAGGATAACGTATTTTTTAAACGCCTCGTTAAACTCATTCATTGTGAGAGGTATATTTTCCTTAAGCTCACTGTGAACCGAAGCTACAGCATCATCAGAAATTGTTTCTTTATATAATTCCGTACATTCATCTTCCGGAAGCTTATTGATTATATCGGCAACATCAGCACCGTTTTTCATGGAAACCAATTCCATAGCTACGTTGTATGCTTCAATAAATTCTTCATAGTTTGTAAATTCAGCCGGTGTTTTTTCAAGTCTCTGAGCTTCAATTGATTTTGCAACGATTGCCTTTTCATTGATTTCGCCCGGGCCGCCGGTACCGTCTTTTAAAAGCTCATACTCAGATGTATCAAGATTAATTGCATCTTTATATTCCGTAATAAAGGAATCAATCTCAGCTGCCGTTATATTCTTAACAGCTGCTTTTCCTTCTTCCATAAACTGTATTCCGTAGTATGTGAAGGATTTATGACCGTAATTTTCGCTGTTTTTTAAATAAACATAAGACTCATAGTCATCCTTAATGTCGGGAATTTTATAGGATGCACCCTCTGCGGTAAGATTAACGGAATCAAGTGCAGCTATTGTTGCCATGGGATCCGCCATATCAATATCCGACGCAGTTTTTCCTTTTTTAAGAACCAGAATGGCGGCAGGTCTTTCCATTAAAGCTGCAAACTGAGATATTTTAGTTGTGATAACCTGTGTATCGCCGTTGACAGTTGTTTCAATATCGAAGGAATCCTTTAACATTTTAACCTCGGGGTCAAATGCTTTGTCGCTTTCCTTTGAAGCGGCGCTGTAAACCGATACCGCCGATACGGGTTCGGGAACTTCCTTGCTCTTCAGCATAAACAGTTTTAAGGTAAGTCCCTCTGTATCCGTAAGAGTTATTTCCTCGTCAATGGGCTGTGTCGGATCGGCTACGGGGATAAGCTGCAGACTTTTCAGCTGGTTATTATCATCATATAAGCCTGCTGCAATAACAGGAGTCAGGGCTTCCTGACTTTCATTTATAAAGCTTGTTTCAACCGTATATGTTCCGTCGGTAAGTGCAGAAACCTCTTCGCCGCCGTTATAAAGCTTCAGATTCTCAGCATAGATTTTCAAAGGCTTTGTTTCGAATCCAAGCTCCTTTGAAGTTAATGTAAGCTGTTCTCCTACAGCTCCGAGCAATTTTCCCGCCGTGATATTCGAAGCAGTAACAGAATATTCTGTGCCGGGCTGCAGCTTTTCCTCCAGGGTAAGTATAACCTGTCTGGGATCCTTGGGGGAAACACTTGCTTCGCTGACTGTAAGAGTATTTTCCGCAGAGCTTAAAGAGAAATTATCGGTTATAACGGTATTTTTATTGGGAATCATATTAAAGGTAAGTGCAATCTCTTTATCTGCTGCAGAGGTAATTTCGTAATTTAATTCTGCAGGATACTCATAGGCTTTAAAATCATCAAACTCAATGGAGTCTCCGCTGCGCGGATTAAAATAGCTGCGCACCTCAAATTTACCCGTTCTTGCATAGTTGAAATCCGTAGAATTCAATGCAGTATAGGTTCCTTTATATTCACCGTTTATGTATATATCTCTGTTATTGACCAGGGAACTATCATTATTGTAAATAAGAGTAATATTGTACCAGGTTTCTCCGTCGAAGCTTTCAACGTCTAAAAGCTTATTTTCCGCTTTCCAGCCTCTGTCGGATGCCATACCAACATAGATGCCTCTGCCGCCGGTTTTGGTGGTATCGGTATTATTGAAAAGTGCTATGCTGCTGATTCCGCGCTGATCCATAACGGAGGCATAATAATAGTCTCCGTTAAATGCGAATTTCGGGTTGATGTTATAGCTTACAATAAGCTTCGGAATGCTGCTGTCTGATTTTTTTGCATTTATGGATACACCGCCATAAGCAGCAGAAGACAGCTTCAGGGTTCCTTCGCCTGTATATTCATAACCTGCCGAAAGCGTGCCCTCAGCTTCGTTATAAATGGAAGATACATTATTGTATGCCGAACCGGAGTAATAATCCTTAGTATCTGAAATATCAGAAAAGTCATTATAAAAAATGTATTTTATAAATGCTTCCTCCCTGTTTTCAGCATAAGACGGTATTGCAAATGTTAATGTTGAAAAAACAACTGTAAGCATCAGCAACATGCTTAACCCTCTTTTGATTTTCATAAGTTTCATCCTTTCTTTCAGTTTATCCGGGGTGTTGGATTATTTTATAATATGCCTTGTCAGACATAAAAAAATTAACTGTTGTTAAATTAATTTTTTTACATCTGATGTCTTTTTATGGAAGATTGAGGAATGAAAAATATATTCATTCCCCAATCCCACCGTTAAATTTTAATTAAAATTACTCCGCAGCCGAAATAACAGGCTTTGTTCCCTTCCAGAGAAAAGCCTTAACAATATCTGCTGTTACAGCTTCTTCTGTTGAGAATGTTCCGGTAGCCGTGATTGTTTTATTAACAACCTTAATCATCTGTTCAACGTTATCAATTACCTTGTAGCCTGCTACGATAAGAGTAAGGGGCTCTGAGTATTCATTGATATTTACCGTTGCTATACCGCCCGAAAGTGTGAGTCCGTCAGCTTCGGGAACAGGCTTGGTTACAAAGGTTTCTTCCTGATAAAGGTTTTTGCCCATTATATCGGATATGTTATTGATTATAAGCTTATAGGTTTTGCCGTTTTCAAGCCGGTTCACAAACCAGAGCTTAACATTTGCTGCATATCCGTCTGCATTAAAGCCGTTTACATATTCGGGAACTGCAATATCAGATACCTTTACACCGTTTTCATCGGCGATATAAATCTTACCGGTTAAATCTGCCTGAACGGGAGTGCTGTTAAACTGAAGATTTAAAAAGCTTGTATCAACATTTTCTGCAGATGCTAATTTTGCGGCAAGGGAATCAGCGGTTTTATAAACTCTGATATAGTCAATATAAACCTTTCCTTCTGAATTTACAGTTGTGTCTTTACCTCTTATTCTGAAGGTTACGCTTAAGTTTGCTCCGCCGTTAACAAATCTTCCGAAGGTTGCCCAGCTGTCATATAAGGTTTTTGCGAACTGACCGTTTATGTAAACATCTCTTCTTAAATAATCTGTTCCGTCAATGGTAACGGGAGTGCTGTAATAAACATTCTTTAAGGTTATCCATTCACCGTCTTTATAAGTTCCGACACTTTCTGTCAAGTCATTGTCGTTGTAAATAACGCCGTTGTTGAGAGTGGTATACTGAAGTCCCCATCCGCTGTCTCTTCTTGAATCAAATACGGCATTTTCAGGGTCTTTTGAGAAATCGGTTTTAATTTTCATTTCCACGGCATAAGCGTTTCCTGAAGAGAAATTAGCTTTTCTCGGTAAAATTCTTACGAAAGATGCGGTGGCAGATGTGCTGTTCTGCTGCATGGTTAAGGATTTATTTCCGTCAACCTCTTCAATCTTATATAAACCGCCTGCACCAATCTTATAAAAACCTAAATCACTTTCATAAGCCTGATCGGCAGTATTGGTTATTTCCTTATCGGTGCTCTGATTTTCATAATCAAATGAGAAAATTTCGCTTACGGGTGACCATTCGATTTCCTTTGCTGCAACCGTGAAGCTGAATTCAGGGCTGTCTGAAAGGGCAATTGTATCGGCAACATCTGTTGCGCTGCTTCCTGCAGTTAAACCGGATGCGGAAACTGTATAGGGAGTGCCTGCCTTCAAGCCGTTGTTGAAGGTAAGAATTACCTGCTTTGCATTATCGGGAGATATTCTCACGGAATCCGGATTGATTTCCGTATCGCCTGTTTTAACGGTAAAGTTTTCGGGAATAACAGTTGCCTCATCGGGGAACATATTGAAGTTAAGAGTAACCTCTTCTGCAGTAGCGGAAGCCAATTCATATTTCAGCTCTCCGGGATATGCATAAGCTTTGAAATCGTGAAATTCTATATAGTCTCCTGTTTTGGGGTTGAAATAGTTGCAGATATTAACATCGCCTGTGTAGGCATAGTTATAGCCTGCAAGAGCAGATGACGACAAGGTTGCAAAGGTTCCCTTGTATTCGCCGTTTATATAGATATCTCTGTT
>JAZQFU010000193.1:0-2324 GCA_045539675.1 Clostridia bacterium
TGCAACGGTAAAGCTTTGATTTAAATAAGATATATTTCAAAGCTGCCGTCTTCATATACTTCAATTCTTTTTATAAATCTTGCAAACATTATCTTATCAGGCTCTGACGGTATCAGCTCACTGTATGAAGCTGAAGTCTTCGGAGCCTTCTTTATTTCCTCAAGAAGAAGTCTTTCTTCTTCCTTGTATTTTTTAAAAAGAGTGTTAAAATACTCGTTTGAAATTTCTCCGGAATACTTTCCGTCATATAGATGTATAAGCTTTTCCTTAATTTTTGAAAGCTTTTTTGCTTTTGCCCGGTAAAGGCTATCCTGAATTGTATTTTCCGAAGATGAGCCCGGAAGCTTCCTTATTATCTCAGATGCGGACTCGTATATGCGTTGGTATTCTATGGAATGGTTGGTGCATAAAGCTTTTCCTTTTGATTTGTAGCCACAGCAGTTAAGCTTGTATCCGTTTTTGTTTTTACCGGAAAGAGACATTGCTCTTCCACAGTCGGCACAGAAAATGATTCCCGAAAATGAATTCTGAAAAGCTCCCGTTTTTCTGCCCTTTCTTGCGCTCATAAGCTTTTTGATTCTTTTTACTGTTTCTTCGTCGGTCAGCGGCTCGTGTGTATTTTCCGCTCTTATGCGCTCCTCTGCTTTTACGTTAAGGCTTCGTGATGATTTAAAGCCGGGCTTTTTTGTTTTTCCCTGGACGGAATGACCGAGATAAACCTCGTTTCTTAAAATCTTTATAATGCCGCTTCCGCACCAGTTATCGCTGAGGGTTATTCCGCCAACAGAGGAATTACTCATAAATCTGTGCCTTGATGGGGTGGGAATACCTTCAAGATTAAGCAATTCTGCGATATGGGAAGGGGAGTAGCCTGTCTTTGCAAGAGCAAAGATTCTTTTTACGGTTTCGGCGGCTTCTCCGTCGGGAACCAATTTATTTCTGTTTATATGGTCTTTTTTGTATCCGTAAGGAGCAAAGGCGCCTATAAACTCTCCTGCCTTCATTTTAGCCGTAAGTGCAGAACGGATTTTATTTGAAATATCTGCGGAATAAAGCTCGTTTGTAAAGTTATGAACGGGAGCAATAAAATTAAAGCTGTCGTTTTTTTCGTATGTATCAATTCCCTCAGTAACAGAAATGAACCTTACTCTGTTTTCCGGGAAAAATCGGTCTATAAGGTTTGAGGTGTCTGCCGTATTTCTTCCCAGTCTTGATAAATCCTTGGTAATGACTGTGTTTATTCTTTTTAGCTTGATATCCTGAAGAAGTCGTAAAAGAGAAGGCCGAAGCTCAATAGATGTTCCCGAATATCCGTCATCGGTATATTCGGCAGATATGCTGAAGCCCTTTTCACGGCAGAAGTCGTAGAGAAGCTTCCGCTGATTCTCTATTGATTCGCTTTCTTTTCCGCTGCCGTCATCCTTTGAAATTCTCATATATATTGCCGCTTCCGTTTTTTATCAGCTCCCGGTTATTCTTCTATTGATTTTTTTGACAAACTGGTGTATTATATTAAATATTATTTCTAAACGGGAGGATTTATGAAAACTCTTACAGATTATAAATTCAAAACCGAGCTTCATGTTCATACTGCCCCCGGAAGCCCCTGTGCGGATATTCCGCCAAAAACCGTGGTTGAAAAGTTTAAAGCTCTCGGATACAGCACTATTATGATAACCAACCATTTTTATAACGGAATGGTGAATTACGGGAATAAGGAAAAGGCGCTCGGGCATTATCTTGCGGATTTTGATGCTGCAAGAGAAGAAGGGGAAAAACTTGGAATTAATGTTGTTTTAGGCTGTGAAATCCGCTTTGCGGAAAACAGTAACGATTATCTTCTTTACGGAGTAAATAAAGAGCTTCTTTATGACTTGTACGATTATCTTGAAGGAACCTTAAGTGACTTTGCAAAGGATTTCAGAAATGAGGAAAGAATGATTATTCAGGCTCATCCGTTCAGAGAAAGAAATATCCTTGCCGATGTTTCTCTTCTTGACGGAATCGAAGCCTTCAATATTCACCCCCATCATAATTCCATGATTGCTCTGGCGGCGAAGGCAGCTTCGGAAAATAAGCGTCTTATTGTTACGGCAGGAAACGATTATCATCACGAAGGTCATGAAGGGTTAAGTGCAATTCTTACCGCTGATGAGCTTAAAACAGGGGAGGATATAATAAAAACTTTAAAAAGCCGTGACTATCTTTTTAAAGTAATTGACAGTATCATCCTTCCATACGGTTTATAAATGTATAAATATACATTTCGAATGTATAAAAAGAATAAAATGCACATTAAAATAAGTCATTTTAACAGTTATTTG
>JAZQFU010000194.1:0-10631 GCA_045539675.1 Clostridia bacterium
TGCGGTTGTTAAGGAATATGAGCCTCTGCTTCTTCTTCCTATCGCATTCGGAATGCTTCTTACCAATCTGCCCATAAGCGGACTTTATCATCCCGAATTCTTTTCGGCAACAGACGGCTCAATTGCTCCCTTCAGCGAAATCATAAAGAAGGGCGGACTTATTGACTGGCTTTATCTCGGAGTTAAGCTGGGAATCTATCCTTCGCTTATCTTCCTCGGTATCGGCGCTATGACCGATTTCGGTCCCCTTATTGCAAATCCCAAGAGTCTTCTTTTAGGTGCTGCAGCTCAGCTGGGTGTTTTCGTAACCTTCTTCGCAGCAATCATTTCGGGTCAGTTTACTGTTGAAGAAGCTGCTTCTATCGGTATTATCGGCGGAGCAGACGGCCCCACGGCAATTTACGTTACCAAGACTCTCGCACCTCACCTTCTTTCTGCAATCGCAATTGCAGCTTATTCATATATGGCGCTGATTCCCATTATTCAGCCTCCCATTATGAAGCTTTTAACCACAAAGAAGGAAAGAGCAATCGAAATGAAGCAGTTAAGAACTGTTTCCAAAAAGGAAAAAATCATATTCCCCATAGCTGTTACAATCGTTGTTTGTCTTATAATTCCCGATGCTACTCCTCTTATCGGTTGCCTTATGCTCGGTAACCTTATAAAGGAAAGCGGAGTTACCGAAAGACTTTCAAAAACCGCTCAGAACGAGCTTATCAATATTGTAACCATATTCCTCGGAGTAAGCGTTGGTGCTACTGCAACAGCTCAGAACTTCTTAAGACTTGAAACAATTCTTATAGTTGTTATGGGACTTGTTGCATTCGGAATCAGCACCGCAGGCGGTGTTCTTTTAGGAAAGCTCATGTGCGTTCTTACCAAGGGTAAGGTTAATCCCCTTATCGGTTCTGCAGGCGTTTCCGCAGTTCCTATGGCGGCAAGAGTTTCACAGATGGTTGGTGCAAAGGAAAATCCCAAGAACTTCCTTCTTATGCATGCTATGGGTCACAACGTTGCAGGTGTTATCGGTTCAGCGGTTGCTGCCGGTGTATTCCTTTCAATGTTTGCTTAAGAATTATTAAAGTTTGAAATAACGGAAAAGGAGGCATAAAAATGTCTAAAGTAAGAATTACAGAAACAATCTTAAGAGATGCTCATCAGTCTCTTATTGCTACAAGAATGCCTACCTCCGAAATGCTTCCCGTAGTTGAAAAGCTCGATAAAATCGGCTTTAATGCCCTTGAATGCTGGGGCGGAGCTACCTTCGATTCCTGTCTTCGTTTCTTAAACGAGGATCCCTGGGAAAGACTCAGAAAAATCAAGGATAAGGCGAAGAAAACTCCTCTTCAGATGCTTTTCCGCGGACAGAACATTCTCGGATACAGACATTATGCAGATGATATAGTTGAATATTTCGTTCAGAAGTCAATCGCTAACGGAATTGATATTATAAGAATCTTCGATGCATTGAATGACGTTCGTAACCTGGAAACCGCAATCAATGCAACAATTAAGGAAAAAGGTCATGTTCAGGCGGCAATTTCTTATACAATAAGCCCTGTTCATAATAACGAGTCCTTTGTTAAAATGGCTAAGCAGCTGGAAGATATGGGTGCTAACTCTATCTGTATCAAGGATATGGCAGGTCTTTTAACTCCTTACTGTGCTTACGATCTTGTAAAGGCTATCAAGGAAGCCGTTAAGGTTCCCATTGAGCTTCATACTCACTATACCAGCGGTATCGCTTCCATGACCTACTTAAAGGCTATTGAAGCAGGTGTAGATATTGTTGATACTGCACTTTCACCCCTTGCTATGGGTACTTCACAGCCTCCTACGGAGCCCCTCGTTGCAACACTTGAGGGAACTCAGTGGGATACCGGTCTTGATCTTAACGCTCTTGCCGAGCTTACCGAATACTTCTCAAAATACAGAGAAGAGTGTCTTGCTAACGGTCTTCTTAATCCCAAGGTTATGAAGGTTGATATCAATACCCTTAAGTATCAGGTTCCCGGCGGAATGCTTTCCAACCTTGTTTCCCAGCTTAAGCAGGCAGGCAAGGAAGATAAGCTTGACGAAGTTTTAAGAGAGGTTCCCAGAGTAAGAGAAGACTTAGGATATCCTCCCCTTGTTACTCCTTCAAGCCAGATTGTAGGTACTCAGGCTGTTCTTAACGTAATCAGCGGTGAGAGATACAAAATGTGCCCCAAGGAAACCAAGGCTATCGTAAGAGGTGAGTACGGAACTACTCCCGTGCCCATTTCAGACGAAATCAGAAAGAAAATCATCGGCGACGAAAAGCCCATCACCTGCCGTCCCGCTGATAATCTTGAACCCGAGCTTGAAAAGTTAAGAAAAGAGTGCGCTCCCTATATGAAGCAGGATGAAGATGTTTTATCCTACGCTCTCTTTGATAAGGTTGCTGTTAAGTATTTTGAATACAGAGACGGCGGCGACAAAATCAAGCTTGATGTTGAGCTTGTAAAATAATAAAAAATGAAAAACGGACTGTCTTACGAATGTGAGGCGGTCCGTTTTTATACAGGAAAAGCTGCTTTCGGAAAAATGATACAAAACTGTAACAAAAAAGTATTTGAAATACTTGTCAATATGTAGTATAATATATTATAAATGTGATAATGGGGGAATGTGTATGAATAAAAAAAGCCGCAAAGTAAGAGTTGTCGCCTTTGTGGTGCTCGTATTTTTCTTGATTAATGTATTGCTGGTTATTTTTCCTGTTATGTTTGCAAGGGCAGATGAAGCAGATAAATACTATGTGAGTGTTACTCTTGACGGAGCTTATATAAATTTTGACGCATTACCTTATATTGTCAATCAGCGAACCATTGTTCCGGTAAGATTTCTTATGGAGGCTCTTGATGCGGAGGTTTCCTGGGACGGAAGCTTGAAAAAGGTCACCGTTACGGGAGCCGGAATTAAAATGGAGCTTTTTGTAGGTTCAACCACCGCATATCTCAACGGAAAGAAGGTTGAGCTTGATGTGGGGGCGGAATTAAGATATGACCGTGTTTTTGTTCCTTTGAGATTTGTTTCGGAAAATATGGGGCTTAGTGTGGACTGGGACGGAAAAAATAAAACTGTTATCCTTAAAACAACTGAAAAAACACCCGTTAAGCCGGCAGAAGAAAAGGAGTTTACCTTTAAATCTGTAGAGAATAACGGCAATAAGCTGATTTTTAAAATGTCTGCACCGGGCTTTAAATATAAAACTACGGTTCTTCCGGAGCCGAAAAGACTGGTTGTGGATGTGGAATCCTGCGTAAATAAGCTGGTTTCTGCGCCGTTTAATGCAACCGAGCATCTTAAGGCGTTCCGATATTCTCAGTTTACGGTAAATCCCAATGCGGTAAGATTTGTTATGGAGCTCAAGGATGATGTTTTCTATGAAATAGAATCTCAGGGCTCAAAGCTTGTTATAGATTTTCGTTTCGGAGAAGAAAAGACGGATAATAAGGAAGACGAAAAGCTTCCCGAAGAGGAGGAAAAAGAGCCCTCCGGAGAAAATGATTCCGATAAGGAAAATGAATCGGGTAAAGAAGAGGATGAAGACCTGGAGAATGAAGAACTGCTTCCTCACGAGCCGAAGCCTATCGAGGAAACAGTTATCGTTATAGATCCCGGGCACGGAGGAAGCGATCCGGGAGCCTGCGGATATGATTCCGACGGGAATGTTATATTCAAGGAAAAGGATCCCAACTTATACATTTCAATGAGACTTTATGAGCTGCTTAAAGAAAAAGGCTTTAAGGTTTATGTAACGAGGGATTCCGATGTATACGTAGATCTTATAGGACGTGCCGATATGGCAAACAGTCTTAATGCGGATTATTTTGTCAGCATTCATAACAATGCCAGCGAAAACTTTGATGTCCGCGGAACTATGGTTATGTATGCATATGATAATCCCAAGGAAAATATGCGTCTTTCAGGTAAGAAAATGGCGTCGGTAATTCAGAAGCATCTTGTTTCGGCAATTGAAGGAACCAAAGATTACGGCCCTGTTAAAAACAGCGCTCTTGCAGTGCTTAAGAGAACTGAAATGCCTGCGGTAATAGTTGAAGGACTCTTTGTTTCAAATGAGGAAGACAGAAAGCTTCTTTCAGATGAAGAGGTTCTTAACGATATCGCCGGGGCGGTATATGAAGGAATTCTTGAAATAATTGAGTTATAGGAGAGAGTGGCTTGAGATTAGGAGTACTCGGAGGCACATTTGACCCGATTCATAACGGTCATATGAAAATTGCCGAAATTGCTTTTGAAAGGTTAAAACTGGATAAGCTCTTATTTGTTCCCAATGGGAATCCGCCTCATAAGTCGGATACCTTTTCCCTGCCGGAGCAACGGGTGGATATGGTAAGAAAAGCCATTGAGAATATTCCCGGATATGAGCTTGAGGAATATGAGCAATGGTCTAAAAAATTCTCATATACCTACAGAACTCTGTCATATCTTAATGAAAAATATAAAAATCCCGAAATGTTTTTCATCTCGGGAGCTGATAATATAAAATGGATAGAGCAGTGGAAGAGGCCGGATATTATCTTCCGTCTCGCAAAAGTGGCTTTTGTTAAAAGACCGGGTTATGAGCTTGATGTTTCCTTCAGCTATGCTGACCGTGCAGTATTCATTGAATACCCGGGAGTGGAAATATCTTCAACATCAATACGGAATAAAATAATGAAGGGTAAGGATATTTCAAAGCTTGTTCCCGGTGCCGTTGCGGAATATATCAGGGAAAATCATCTCTATAAGTATGATGAATATAAAAGCAGGCTGAAAGGTTATATCAATCCCAAACGGTATGCGCATAGTCTTAACGTAGCTGATGAAGCGGTAAGACTTGCAAGAAAATACGGAGTTGACGAGGAAAAAGCCTATCTCGCAGGACTTATGCATGATTGTGCAAAGGATGTGGATATTGCCGATCAGCTGGAGCTTATTGAAAACTATTCCGAATTTCCCATAATGACCGATGAGCTTGCTTTCCCGAAGGTTGTTCATGCTCTTACGGGCTCGGTAATTGCAAAACGGGATTTTAAAATAACCGATCCCGAAATTCTTTCGGCAATAAGATTCCATACTCTCGGCAACATGGAAATGAAGCCTCTCGATAAGATAATTTATGTGGCAGATATAATAGAAAAAAGCCGTACTTATGAAGGGGTTGAAAATTTAAGAAAGCTCGCTTACGAAAGCATAAACAAGACTATAATCGCCTCAATAGAAAGCACGGTTTCGTTTCTGGGCGAAAAAAAAATACAAAAGGATGTTCTCCTTTTAAAGGAGTATCTGAAGGAGAGAGAAAATGAACTCATATGATAAGGCAATAAAGGCCGCGCAGCTGGCAGATAACAAAAAGGCATACGATATTGAAATCATCGAGGTTGCGGATTTAACCTCCATGACCGATTATTTCGTAATATGCACGGCAGGCTCCGAGAATCAGATGAAGGCAATATCCGATGAGCTTGAGGAAAGCTTCAAGAAAGAGGGGATAACTCCTCTCCACGTTGAAGGCTACCGCTCCTCAACCTGGGTTCTTTACGATTACGGCGATGTTATCGTTCATATTTTTAATAAGGAATCCCGTATGTTTTACAGCCTGGAAAGACTCTGGGCAGATGCGAAGCGCATAGAATTTGAAGCAACTGAAGATTAATTAATAAGGTGGTATAGAAGTGGATTACAATTTTAAAGAAATCGAAAAAAAATGGCAGAAAATCTGGGATGATAATGAAACCTTCAAGGCAGGAACCGATCTTACCAAGAAAAAGTTCTATGCCCTCGTTGAGTTTCCGTATCCTTCGGGTCACGGACTCCACGTTGGTCATCCCCGTTCCTATACAGCGCTTGATATAGTTTCAAGAAAAAAGCGTCTTGAAGGTTTTAACGTGCTTTATCCTATGGGCTGGGATGCATTCGGTCTTCCCACGGAAAACTTTGCAATAAAGAATAAAATTCATCCAAAAAAAGTTACCGAGGATAATGTTGCAAGATTCAAGGAACAGCTTAAGTCACTCGGCTTCTCCTTTGACTGGTCAAAGGAAATAAATACTACCGATCCCAAATATTTCAAGTGGACTCAGTGGATTTTCTTAAAGCTTTTT
Source organism: Clostridia bacterium (assembly GCA_045539675.1). Lineage (GTDB taxonomy): Bacteria > Bacillota > Clostridia > UMGS1840 > HGM11507 > JAZQFU01. The sequence continues at coordinate 6,132 of JAZQFU010000194.1, forward strand.
GAAAAAGGTCTTGCATATAAAAAGGAAATGGCAGTTAACTGGTGTACCTCCTGTAAGGTAGTGCTTGCAAACGAAGAGGTTGTAAACGGCGGATGTGAGCGTTGCGGAAGCGAGGTTATAAGAAAGGTTAAAAGCCAGTGGATGCTTAAAATCACCGAGTATGCAGAAGAGCTTATAAACGACCTTGAAGATGTTGATTACGTTGAAAGAGTAAAAACTCAGCAGATAAACTGGATAGGAAAATCAAAGGGCGCAGAGGTTGATTTTGAAACTACGGCAGGCGATAAGCTCACCGTGTTTACCACAAGACCTGATACCCTTTTCGGTGCAACCTATATGGTTATTTCTCCCGAGCATCCCTTCATTGAAAAATGGGCGGATAAAATCGGAAATCTTGATGCACTCTTAAGCTATCGTGAGGAAGCAAACAAGAAGAGTGATTTCGAAAGAACCGAGCTTGCCAAAGATAAAACCGGTGTTGAAATTGAAGGAGTAAGAGCAATTAATCCCGTTAACGGAAAAGAAATTCCCATCTTCGTTTCCGACTACGTGCTTATGTCTTACGGTACCGGTGCAATTATGGCAGTTCCCGCTCATGATACAAGAGACTGGGAATTTGCAAAGAAATTCAATCTTCCCATAATCGAGGTTGTTGCAGGCGGAGATGTTGAAAATGAGGCATTTACAGATGTTTCAACCGGAAAACTGGTAAACAGCGGATTTTTAGACGGTATGGAGGTTGCGAAAGCAAAAGAAGCTATTATCGAATGGCTTACCAAAGAAAAGAAGGGAATTTCCAAGGTTAACTATAAATTAAGAGACTGGGTATTTTCAAGGCAGAGATACTGGGGCGAGCCTATACCTATCGTATGCTGCGATAAATGCGGATACGTTCCCGTTGACGAAAAGGATTTACCCCTGACTCTTCCCGAGGTTGAATCATACGAACCTACGGATACCGGAGATTCACCCCTTTCCGCAATCGAATCCTTTGTTAATACAACCTGCCCCAAGTGTGGCGGCCCTGCAAAGAGAGAAACCGATACCATGCCTCAGTGGGCAGGCTCGTCCTGGTATTTCTTAAGATATATCAATCCTGATAATGATGATGCCATCGCAACCAAGGAGCTTATGGATTACTGGATGCCCGTTGACTGGTATAACGGCGGTATGGAGCATACTACTCTTCATATGCTTTATTCAAGATTCTGGCATAAATTCCTTTATGATATCGGAGTAGTTCCCTGCAAGGAGCCTTACGCAAAGAGAACCTCTCACGGTATGATTCTCGGTGAAAACGGCGAGAAGATGAGCAAATCCAGAGGAAATGTTGTAAATCCCGATGATATTGTAAATGATTACGGTGCGGATACCATGAGACTTTACGAAATGTTTATCGGAGATTTCGAAAAAGCGGCACCCTGGTCTGCAGACGGAATCAGAGGCTGCAGCAGATTTGTTGAAAGAATCTGGAATCTCAATAATATTGTAAGTGACGGGGAAGGCTATTCCGCTGAGCTTGAAAAAGCAATCCATAAAACCATAAAGAAGGTTTCATCGGATATTGAGCAGCTTAAGTTCAATACCGGTATTGCCGCAATAATGGCACTTTTGAATGATATCAGCAAGGTGGGCAAAATAACAAAGGATGAGCTTAAAACGGTTCTCATTCTGCTTAATCCCTTTGCTCCTCATGTTACCGAGGAAATGTGGGTTATGAATGGCTTTGAAGGAATGCTCAATCAGACAAAGTGGCCCGAATATGATGAAGCAAAAACCGTAGACAGCGAGAAGGAAATCGTTGTTCAGATAAACGGAAAAATCAAGGAAAAGCTTGTTATCCCCGCAGATATATCCAAAGAAGATATGGAAAAAGCGGCTCTTGAGCTTGAAGGAATAAAGGCTCTCACCGAAGGAAAAAACATTGTCAAGATTATTTCCGTTCCCGGAAAGCTTGTTAATATAGTGGTAAAATAATATGGAAAAAAGAAAGCTGGGTCTGGATGTAGGGGATGCCCGTACGGGCGTTGCCTTATCCGATGCCCTGGGAATTATAGCTACGTCGCTTGGGAATATAGAGAATTCCGGCGAAGAGGATCTCCTCCTTAAGCTCGAAGAATACATAGTCGGTAATGACGTGGGAACCGTGGTTGTCGGAATGCCGAAAAATATGAACGGTACCGTGGGCGAAAGAGGAGAAAAGGCAAAAAGAGTTGCAGAGGCTATAACAGAAAAATACAATGTTAAAACAGTTCTCTGGGATGAAAGATTAACAACGGTAAGCGCACATAGAATCCTTTCGGAAGGAAATGTAAGAGGCGCAAAACGTAAACAAAAGGTTGACGGATTAAGTGCAGTTCTTATTCTGCAGGGGTATCTGGATAGCCTTTAAGATAAAAAAAGGAGGAAGCTTAAAATGGCTGAAAACATGAATAACAACGAAGAAATCAACGTAATCACACTCTACGATGAGGAAAATAATGCTGAGGATTATGAAATAATCGATGTGTTTGAATTTAAGGATGCTCTCTATGCAGCGGTAACTCCCTTTCAGGAGGAATACGATGAGGAGTCTCCCATTGAAATCACAATGCTTCGCGTAACTGAAAGCGACGGAGAAGAGTGCTTCAGCATTATCGAAAGCGAAGAGGAAGAGCTTGCAGCATATGAAGAGCTGTTAAGAAGAGACGAAGAATACGACGATTAATAATAATGAGGGGATGTAAAAATATGTTTTTTACATCCCGCTTCATTTCAGAGGTTAAATATGGAAAAGAAAAAGTATTATTATATTGATTTTATAAGAATATTTTCTATGCTTTCGGTAATTATGCTTCATGTTTGTGCAGACGTTCTGTGGGCAGGCAAAATTGACGGAGTGTGGCATTTTTCCAATATATTATCCGCACTTTGCTCGGCAAGTGTTCCGCTGTTTTTTATGATTTCTGGAGCCATGCTCTTATCGGATGAAAAGAATAAAGAGCCGGGATTTGTTGTGAGGGTGCGGCTTAAGAAGGTAATTATTCCTTTTCTTTTCTGGAGTATTTTTGCCGTGGCATATTATTTTATAACCGAAAAGGCGTATTACGGCATAAATAATACGGAGGCTGTTATTTATCGGATAAAGCACTTCTTAAGCGAGCCGGTTGTGATTCATCTGTGGTTTATGTATGCGTTGATTCCTATTTATCTCTTATTGCCCTTTATAAAACGTGCTGTTGACGGTGCAGATAAAAAAACCGGCGTATACTTTATAATATTATGGTCAGTTTTTTCTGTGGCATTACCTACGTTAAAAAGCCTTTCCGGAGAAAATATCGGGGCTGCCTTTTCCATGCATCCGCAGTTTGATATGAATTTATTTATGGGATATCCGGGTTTTTTTATTCTCGGATATATTCTTCATAAAGGTGAGTTTAAGATAAAAAAGGGAATTCTTGTTGCTTTTATTCTGCTGGAAATTGCAATAGTAAGCTACGGAACATACAGGGGAACCGTTGTAACGGGCGGATATTGGGAAAATATGAAAACCTACGGATGTATGTTTACTGCAAGCCTCTCGGTTGCACTCTTTCTGCTTTTTAAAGAGCTTTTTAGTGAAAAAGATAAAATAAAAGGGGAGAAGCTTGTGGCAATTGTTTCAGCCTCTTCGTTCGGAATTTATCTTATGCATAATCTTCTTATAAACTATATGAACATCAATTATTTCCTTGTACCCAATGAGTCCGTGATAAATCTTATTCTGCGTTTTTTTACAGTTTATATAATATGTCAGACTGTCTGTATTGCGGTGAAATATATAAAGCCTCTTTCCTTTGTAATGCTTGGGATTTCGCATAAAAAGAGCAGTTGATTTGCCCTTTAATCAATTGACAATTATCCTGATATTTGATATAATTATAACAAGCATATACAAAAAATTTAAAGAGGTGTATGAAATGAAAAAAGTTTTATGCTTAATGCTGGCAGTTATTATGACAGCGGCAATGTTTTCCGGATGCGGAGAAAAGAAAGGTGCGAACAACGCTCTTTATAATCCCGATATCAAAATCGGCGATACGGGCGGACTTGAAATGCCTTTATCTGAAACCGCAGAGGAAATTTCCTGGCTCTTAACCTCAACGGTTGACGGGTTAAACGACAGCTATGTTATTAAGAAAATCAGAGAAATCACAGGTGTAAATCTTCAGGTTGAAGCTGTTTCGCCTTCAGGTGCTACCGAAAAATACAATACTCTGGTAGCCGCAAAAACCCTTCCCGATATCAGCGCACCTGCGTCAGCACAGCTTGCGGAGGATCTTTGTATGCAGGGTGCATATGCGGCAGTTGAAGATTATATTGACTATGTTCCCAACTTCAAGAAAACCTTCGTTGACGACCCCGAAAAGGACTGGGTATTCAAATCCTATGCATCTGCAGACGGAAAGCTTTACGGATATTACGGATGGGACTGGAACAGAGATATCAATACCGGAGTAGCAATGTACCGTAAGGATATCT
>JAZQFU010000195.1:0-12924 GCA_045539675.1 Clostridia bacterium
TATAATTTTTACCATGAGATCTTGTTCTCCTTTCTCTGATTTTCAGGGAGGTATAGGTTTTAGGGGTAAAACTATTATACCACAAGGAGTTCAAGGTCTCAATTTTCATTTAACTTAACAAAACGGCAAACATCAAGAGGATAATTCACATGAAAAAGCAATTAACATAGCAGAATCTTTTGCGTACAAAGATGATAAATACAGTTATGGAACTGTATCAAACAGAAAGTCGAATTTCAACGGTGAAAACAAACCGTCTGAAGACGATGAAAGAAGGGCATCGAGAGTTATAACACGCAATAAAGAGCATATTATCGAGGCTGCCGGAGAGTTTTCGGTTAATCCGGGAATTCTTGCAGCTACAATATATGCTGAACAAGCTTTGAATTATAGCTGGAAGGATAAGTATATTGATCCTTTGGCTGCATTTGGATTAAATGTAACGTTGGGAGTTTCGCAGATTATGATTTCAACAGCGATGAAGTTGGAAGATGCCGGATATATTGAGAAAACTAACTATAATGAGTGGCATGGCAATAATGTTGTAAATAATCGAAGAAAAGGTATCACACTAAAACTTCAGGATGATAAGACTAATATAAGATATGCGGCAGCGTATCTTAAATATATTACAGATTTATGGAAACCGGTATATCCGGAAATAGATGGAAGAACAGCAATAATGGCAACATTGTATAATATTGGTGAATATGGCACGCGGGAAAAGGGAATAAATGCTTCACCGGAAAGTAACGACTTTGGAGATTATGCAAAGTATAATTATTATAAGGCTATGGGATTGTTAGGAATAGAATCAATTTGATAATTTGTCTTTTGATTTGAATGGAGGAAGCAACGTGAGGTTGGCAAAAAAAATTATATTATGGTCGGCAATTGCCCTTCTTGTCTTTTTCGCAGGGAGTCTTGTGTATTGTGAGATCAATACGGCTCTGCATCTGGAAGAATTTGAAGGTATGTTTGGGTATTATTCCGAAGAAGGATGGAAAAGAGTTATAAAATATACCGATGAATATGCAGAGGTATACACTGTTAGCAGCGAAGGATATAACAGCTTTATAACATACTTTGAAAAGAATGGTTCTATGTGGGAAGCTATTTATGAAAAATGTGCGTGGTCTGAAAGCGGAAGTGCAGACGACAGAGTATGGCCGTATTTCTGGCTGCCGTAATTGTTCCACCCGGCTCACCGGATGCTAAGCATGAAAACGGTATAACACAACAGGAGCGTATATAATTATGAAAAAACTATTTCTTATTTTAATATGCTTTTTATTGCCGGCATTAACCTGCCAAGGGGCAGGCTATGAGGTGAGGCCTTTGCCATTGCCCGAAGGAGCCTGCGTGGTTCTTGTTTATGATAATAATCTGCTTATTAAGAATGAGCAGGATAATTCCTACGGACTTGCAGACCTTGACGGTAATATGCTTACAGAACTGAAATATTATCAGATTTTGCCTCATATTGAAGGGGAAAGCTTTATCGGATATACAAGAGCTGTATATTATCCCGGTGATGAGGAGTTTGAAAGACTCTATGCAGAAAGAGAAAAGGGAAATACGAAAATCAGCTTTTCTTCGGTTGACGAAAAGGCTCAGTTAAGCTATGAACGTCTTGAGCTTATTGATAAAAAGGGGAGAATTATTTCTGCCGATGAGTATGAAAACGGCAGGGAGTTCTCTCCCTTTACTTCGGGAAGAATATCCGGGAGAAAGCTTAAAAAGCTTCTTGATAATAATTATACCATAGAGCATAATATGGCTTTTGATTATCCGGGATTTGTGATTCTTAAGGGCGAGGCTTCATATGCGGCGGTAAACTGCATTAACGGAAATATTGCAATGGGAAAAAATCTTATGATTCTGGGCAACGGTTCAGGTGATTGGCAGTTCGCACTTGAAACAGAGAAGGGAAAATACCTTTATTGCACCCCCGAAACCGTAATATACAGAGAAAAGGAATTTGATTCTTATTCAACATATATGGGACGATTTGTCTTTAAATCGGGAGAAGAGTATTTCGGATTTGATGAAAACGGAAGGCTTGCTTACAGAGGAACCAAAGAAATCTGCGGAGTATACGGCGATGAATTCGTTGTGAAAAAAGGGGAGAAATACATTCTCACCGATCATAGCTTTAATCAGGTTGTTCCCGGAGAATTTGAAGAAATAATTCCCGTGCGCCACGGTGTATATAACCTTCGGGAGAATGAAAAAAGTCATCTTGTAAACGGAAGAAAAAAGGTTATTGCTGATATGAAATCAATCGGCTCTGCATATTATTACGGCTATTTTCCGTGTTATACAGCTACCGGGAAGCAGCTTCTTTACGATGTGGAGGGTAGAATGATAACGGAAATATCTGCGGATGCTCTTGCGCTGATAAACGGAGGCAATGTGCATCTTGGATATTATGGAAAATCCGAATGCATAATTCCTGCAAACGGAAATCCGTCGGTGAAAATTGACGGAAAAGCTTTGCTTTCAGATTCCGTGTGCAGAATGGATAATGGCAGAATTTTCGTTCCGTTAAGGGCTTTTGTACGCCAAATGGGATATACGCTTAGTGAGGACGGACGGGAATTTGCTTCCCTTGATGAATTGTCTGCTGTTTTTGGCTTTGGTTATTCGTGGAACGGGGAAACAAAAACAGCCGAAATAAATACCGGAATTTTGTATGGAAAATATTATTCTCCTGCGTCCATTGAGGCTGTTTCCGGAATGTATTCCGGCAATGGTGAAAGGCGTATGAGATGCTTTGGCGGAGTAAAGCTTAATTTACTGCAGATTTGAGTGGAGAGAGTGAATATGGATTTTTTTAAAAGAATTCTTATATTATGTATAGCGGTAATATTGATTTTGTCTTTTTCTTGTGCTGCTGAAGAAAGATACAGGGAGGAGATGCTTGATTATATCAATCAGGATGATCCGGAAGAAATGTTGGTTCCGGTTGAAGTGGCATATTTATACAGAGCGAAGGAATTCTTTTTTGATTGCGTTCTGACGACAGATAAGGAAAACAGAAAAGCATTATATTCCTTTGATAAAGAAGCATTGACGGAAAAATATGATGGTATAGTAGGTTACTTTTGTGTCAATGGTAAAAACTATTTTGTTCTTGCAAACCGTGGAAAAAACGGTTTGCCGGAAGGGAATATATTTGATGAAAAAGGAAACCGTATTCTTCCTGGTGAAGATAAATATAATTTTATATTATCCGAAGATGATACGGTAAATAATCCAAACAACAAATATATAAAATATCCCGGAGATAAATACTATTATTATTTTGATTGCGAAAACCTTGAAAAAACGGATTTCGTTTACCATAAGGAACGAATGAAATGGGAAAATAATAACGGAATAGAGAATCTTTACGATGTGATTGAAGAAGAATACCTTTTTGAGCCACGATATTCCGAGGTGAAATACGAATATCTTTATAGGAAATACTGGTTTTCCGTGAAGGATGATGAGGGCTATCATCTTTTGTATGCCGATGATTCAACGGACAAGCTTGAAATAAAGGAATACTGTGACAGGGTGTTTGATAATATTGAATTTGAGAGTAAAGTAATTTGCCTGATGTATAACAAGGAAACAAGAAAGTATTTCATCCGTTGCGAAGCTCCCGGTGCTGATGTTTATATTGATGAAAAGGGGAACCGGCAGAATGAGGATTGGTATAATAAGATTACCGGGAACTGTGGAGCTGATATAATGCAGATTTTTCCGCAAAAGCTACCTGAAGGAATGGAAATAAAATACAGGGATGAGTATTACGAGCTTGAGGGATATCCGGAAAATTATATTGCCAAGGAAAAAGCTGTGTATTCGCAGGGACGTGAAATTATTCCATACACTACTAATCCGGTCCTGTTTCTGGACGGTAATTATATTCGCGTCGGTTCGGATATATATGACATAGAAGGAAATCTTATATACGAGGCAACTCAGGGAACGTCGTTCTATCATTATCCGTATTGTATTAATGATAATAAGGCATATTGTATAAGAGCCTTCGCTCATTCTCAAGCCGGGTGTCATTGTATCACTTTTTTAAATCCCGCCCCCAAGATATACATAAACGGAGAATTTATGCTTACGGATACTCTGCCCCGAATCAAAAACGGAAGAACTCTTGTGCCTTTAAGAGCCTTTGCGGAAATGATGGAATTTCAGGTTAAGGAGCCGGATGAAACCGGCAGAATTGAAATTTCAAAGGAAGGTAAAAACGTGGTATTTACTCTTGGAAGCCTTGAAGGGGAAAAAGACGGAGAAAAATTTAAGCTTGAAGCCGCTCCGGAAATAATAAATAACAGAACCCTTGTGCCCTTAAGAGCTCTTGCAGAAGCCTTTGAGTGTGAGGTCGAATGGAACGGGGAGACGAGCAGCGTTGCAATTAAGAATTAAGAATAAAGAATGAAGAATTGCGGTGGCATTGCAGAGCAATGCATTTAAATTGCATCCGGAGGATGCCACATTAATGCACAGAAGGTGCAATTCATGAGCCGTAAGGCTCAATTCATGAAATCTTTGATTTCTATTCATGCTGAAAGCAATTCATATTTTTCTGAATGAATTGATAACTCCGTTATCATGAATTGGCTTCGCCGTTAATTGCCCAAAGGGGCATGAATTGAAATTCTTCGAATTTCGTTATGGTGGCATTGCAGAGCAATGCGTATAAATAAATTGCCGGGGCTCCTGAAGAGCACCCGGCACTATTTTTTATTCAGGCAGGCAATATTCCTTTTTGGTAACATATTCGTGAATTGCCTTTGCTGCTTTCTTTCCTGCACCCATGGCAAGAATAACGGTAGCCGCACCCGTAACCGCATCTCCTCCGGCAAAAACGCCTTCGATGGAGGTTCTTCCGTCTTCATCGGCAACGATTCCGCCCCATTTGGTGGTCTCAAGTCCGCCGGTGGTATTTTTAATAAGAGGATTGGGCGACTGACCGATAGCAATAATAACGTTATCAACGGGAATTTCATGCTCAGAGCCTTCAACAAGGATTGGTTTTCTTCTTCCTGATTCATCGGGAACGCCAAGCTCCATACGAACACATCTGATTCCGGTTACGTTTCCGTTTTCATCGCCGGTTATTTCAAAGGGATTGGTGAGAATTTTAATATCAATGCCCTCTTCTCTTGCATGATGAACCTCTTCGGTTCTTGCGGGCATTTCAGCAAGGGAGCGGCGATAGAGAATATAAACCTCTTCGGCACCCATTCTCTTTGCGCATCTTGCGGCATCCATTGCAACGTTTCCGCCGCCTACAACCGCAACCTTTTTGCCAACATTTACGGGAGTATCCGCATCGGGCCATTTATACGCATTCATAAGGTTTATTCTTGTTAAAAATTCATTTGCGGAATAAACTCCGTTAAAGTCTTCGCCGGGAATATTCATAAATGAGGGGAGTCCTGCTCCCGTTCCGATAAATACAGCCGAGAAGCCTTTTTCTTCCATAAGCTCGGTAACGTTTATGGATTTACCAACAACAACGTTGGTTTCGATTTTAACTCCCAGAGCCTTGAGCTTATTGATTTCCGCCTCAACGATTTTTTTCTTGGGAAGTCTGAATTCGGGGATTCCGTAAACCAGAACTCCGCCTGCTTTATGAAAGGCTTCAAAAACCGTTACATCATAGCCCATTTTTGCCAGATCTCCGGCACAGGTAAGAGAAGCGGGGCCGCCGCCTACAACTGCAACCTTCCAGCCGTTGGGCGCTGCCTTTTTAATTTTTGTTTCCTTATCAAGCATGAAATCTGCGGCGAATCTTTCAAGTCTTCCTATTCCTACGCTTTCGCCCTTGATGGCACGCACACACTTTGATTCACACTGGGATTCCTGGGGGCAAACTCTTCCGCATACTGCGGGAAGGGAATTGCTTCCGGTAATTATATCGTATGCCTCTTCGAATTTTCCGTCTTTAATTTTCATAATAAAATCGGGAATACGAACGTTAACGGGGCAACCGGTAACGCAAAGGGGAATACGGCAGTTAAGACATCTGTTTGCCTCGCTCTGAGCCATTTCCGCAGTGTAGCCCAGGGCAACCTCTTCAAAGTTGCCGTTTCGCACATCTGCAGGCTGTTCAGGCATCTTAACCTTATACATAGACATATCTGCCATTTGAATTAACTCCTTCAGATCTTATTTAAGTTGCAATCCTCGCAGGCTTTTCTTTCCTTTTCCTTATACATAGCCTGCCTTCTCATTGCCAGGTCGAAATCAACAAGATGACCGTCAAAATCGGGGCCGTCAACGCAGGCGAATTTCGTTTCTCCGCCAACCTTAACACGGCAGCCGCCGCACATTCCCGTTCCGTCTATCATAACGGGGTTCATACTTACTATTGTTTTGATTCCGAATTCCTTAGTGAGCTGAGAAACCATTTTCATCATAATGAGGGGCCCGATTGCAACAACAAGGTCGTATTCATTTCCCTCGCTTATAAGCTTCTTCAAAACATCGGTAACAAAGCCCTTTATACCGTTTGAGCCGTCATCCGTGGTGATGAAAACTCTGTTTGCACTCTTTCTTAATTCATCCTCGAGGATGATAAGGTCTTTATTACGGAAGCCTGCAATAATATCTACATCACAGCCGTTATTAAAAAGCTCCTTTGCGGAGGGGTAAGCAATTGCAGTACCCAGTCCGCCGCCGATAACAGCTGCTTTTTTATATCCTTCAAGCTCGGTTGCAACCCCTAAAGGCCCTACGAAGTCAAGGATTTCGCCGCCCTCGGGAAGACTGCCTAAAAGCTTGGTGGTCTTTCCGATTTCCTGGAAAATAATTGTTACTGTTTCCTTTTCACGGTTATAATCCGCTACGGTTAAGGGAATTCTTTCCCCAAGCTCGGAAACTCTTAATATAATGAACTGACCTGCCCGTACCTTAGCGGCAACATAGGGGGCATGAATTTCCATAAGGGTTATCTGGTCGTTCAGCTTTCTTTTTTTAACTATTTTATACATAACTCTGCTCCTGACCGGGTGATTATTTTTTATCCTCAACCCGATACATTAATTTATAAATCTTTTCTGAAAAGGTGAATTTTTTTATTCCGAGATAATAGGAAAAGTAAGCAACGGCTATGGGAAGAAGGCTCACGGTAAATACCGAAGCCCAGTTAAACCAGTCTCCGTTTATTCCGTAAATAAACCAGAAGAAGGAATAATTCCAGATTCTTGCAAAAAGTCCTGCCGCAAGACCTGCCTTAAGACTCACGGAAATAAGGATTCCGTGAATTGCCGCAGGAACGAAAATAAGAAGCGCCGCAATACCGCCTATTTTCAGGGGCATCAGCCAGTCGTATTTTCCTTTTTCTCTCAAATCTATCTTGGTCTGGGAGTATGAATAGGAATAAATTCCGGTATAATGCACGAATGCCGCCACCGAAAAAATAACCTTTACTCCCCATTCAAGCTCGCACATCCATTTGAAAGCAAACAGGATTATAATAAAGCTTATAATCCCATTTGCTGCCTGATTCACGAGCATTGTACGGAAAATTCCGTGCCTTGTTTCAACAGCCATTTTTAAAACTCAAGCCTCTTTTCAATATATTCCTTAAGCTCGGAAATTTTGATTCTTTCCTGAGCCATGGAATCTCTTTCTCTTACGGTTACCGCACCGTCTTCTTCAGATTCAAAGTCGTAGGTAACACAGAAGGGAGTTCCGATTTCATCCTGTCTTCTGTATCTCTTTCCGATACTTCCTGCTTCATCATATTCACAGTTGAAGTATTTGGCAAGCTCAGAATAAACCTTTCCTGCACCCTCGGAAAGCTTCTTTGATAAGGGCATTACAGCGCACTTAACGGGCGCAATAAAGGGATGGAATCTTAAAACAACTCTCACATCGTTCTTTTCAGCATCCACAACCTCTTCATCATAAGCCTCGGTAATAAGTGCAAGAGCAACTCTGTCTGCACCGAGAGAAGGCTCAATACAGTAGGGGATATATTTTTCGCCGGTTTCGGGATCGCTGTATTCAAGAGATTCGCCTGAATGCTCCATATGCTGCTTCAGGTCGAAGTCGGTTCTGTCTGCGATTCCCCAGAGCTCGCCCCAGCCGAAGGGGAAGAGATATTCCACGTCGGTGGTTGCATTTGAATAGTGAGAAAGCTCCTCCTGCTCGTGAGCTCTGAATTTGATGTTTTCCTCTTTGATATTGAGGCTTAAGAGGAACTGACGGCAGTATTCCTGCCAGTATTCAAACCACTTAAGGTCTTCACCGGGCTTGCAGAAGAATTCAAGCTCCATCTGTTCGAATTCTCTTGTTCTGAAGGTGAAGTTACCGGGGGTAATTTCATTTCTGAAGGATTTACCTACCTGACCTATTCCGAAGGGAAGCTTCTTTCTTGCAGTTCTCTGCACATTTTTGAAGTTAACGAAAATTCCCTGCGCAGTTTCGGGTCTTAAATAAAGCTCTGATTTGGAATCCTCGGTAACACCCTGGAAGGTTTTGAACATAAGATTGAATTTTCTTATATCGGTAAAGTTTGTGGATCCGCATTTGGGGCAGGCAATACCCTTGTCTTTAATATACTGAAGCATTTCCTCATTTGACCAGCCTGCGGGATTTTCCCCGGTTGCATCCTCAATGAGATTATCTGCTCTGTGCCTTGTTTTACAATCCTTACAATCCATAAGAGGATCGGAAAATCCGCCAACGTGACCCGAAGCAACCCATACCTTGGGATTCATAAGAATTGCCGCATCAAGACCTACGTTATAGGGGGATTCCTGAACGAATTTCTTCCACCACGCCTTTTTAACGTTGTTTTTGAATTCAACGCCGAGAGGGCCGTAATCCCATGTGTTTGCAAGACCGCCGTAAATTTCCGAGCCGGAATATACAAAGCCTCTGCCTTTACAAAGGGCTACGATTTTCTCCATTGTCTTTTCTGAATTTTTCATTTTTGCTACCTCTTATCTGGATTTTTTAACCTTTGAAGATTTAACTGCGAAATAAATCATAGCTGCAACAACATAAACTGCAACAGCAATCATTACCCATACAACTGCGTATCTGGGGGCAAGCTTTCCTACGGTGAAAAATCTTGCAATGGAAACGGAGGTATCAAGACCTGTCATTTCGCTTATTTTTGTAATGATTCTTCCCATTGAAATGAAAAGTGCGCCAACTGCAAATGCAAGCGAGCAGAAGCCCCAGTTCTTAAGGCTTTTTGCCTTCTTTTCGTCATCCTTCGACTTTGCGGAAGCAACTAAAAGTCCTGCAAAGATTAAAAGGAATGCAAGTGAGCTCCATGCAAGCACCCAGCCTGCAGTAACCTGAACGGTGCTTTTTAATGCGGAATAGAAGAACATAAGAATTACTTCGGCAACAAGACCTACGGTGAATACGATAAGCTCTTTATTCGCGATTCTTTCAAGCTCCTTTTTCTTCTGAAGCTTTCTTTCGCCGCTGATGGCAACTTTGGTGTTTTTTTTCATTGGTAATCTCTCCTCTTTATTTTACTGCTCAAGCTCATAGAAAATATTGAATAAGGTGCAAAGTCCTGCAGTTTCGGTTCTTAAAATTCTTTTTCCGAGGCTTACGGGGGGGATGCCGCTTTTTTCAATTCTTTCAGCCTCCTCGGGGGAAAATCCGCCCTCGGGACCTATGATAAGAGCAATTTTTTTGCCTGTGAAGTTTTCAAGTGCGGCTTTCAAGCTTCTTTCCTCTGCCATTTCGTAGGGAAAAAGAAATAAGTCAAATTCATCTTTTCTTGCAAGCACCTCATCGAGGGTTAAGAGAGAGCCCACGGTGGGGATTTCTCCTCTGCCTGTCTGCTTTGCCGCAGACAAAACGATTTTCTGAAATCTTTCCTTTTTCTTTTCGAATTCGGAGGGCTTAAGCCTTACCACACATCTTGAAAGACTCACCGGTACTATTTCCGAAACTCCTGCTTCAACGCATTTTTCACAGATAAATGAAAGCTTTTCCCCTTTGGGAAGCCCCTGAAACAAAGTCACCTTTACTTCCGATTCCGCACCGTTGGAAGAAATATCGGTGATTTCGCAGATAATTTCATCCTTTAAAATCTGCTCCACAAGGGCGGAATAATCCTTACCCTTTCCGTCGCAGACGGTTATTTCATCTCCGGGCTTAAGTCTTAAAACCTTTGCCCCGTGATGGAAATTATCACCCTTCAGGGATATTTTTTCGCCTATATCCCCATCCTCCGCAAAAAATCTTGCCATGAACAAAGTCTCCTTTTGAAATGTACCTATACATTATAATATTTTACCACATATACAATTGTATTTCAAGTGTAAATTTAAAAAGAAAAGGCACAGAAGAAGATTGCCTGCTTCTTCTGTGCCATATTATGCAAAAATAACGTACGGCGATTGTGCCACACGTACAGTAAGCTCCTTTGGAGAAAGCCCGCTTCCCCAGAGCATTTCCGCATAAAGTGCCGTTGGAAAGCGGATTTCAGCTTCAAATGCACCGTCCTCTACCAGAGCGGCAATAACCGAGTCCTCCGGCAGAGCATCGATAAGCTCCTTGGCTTTATCGGCATTTACCATCCACCAGCTCTGAATATATTTCCAGATTGCTTTTCTTTCTTCGGAAACCTCACGTGCTTTATCGGGGGAGCTTCCGATGGGAAGAGGAGCTTCAAGGTGCCTGAAGCTGCTCCAGTCAAGGCAGATGTTTCCTTTAAGAATTGCCCCGAATCTTTCCTTTTCGCGAAGCCTTGTTATTTTCTTTGTGAACTCCATTGTTTCCTCAAAGGCTTCGGTTCTGTATGGCATATAGTGATATGGAAATGCACCGCAATCCTCCCATACAATATAGATTTCCGGGTTTACCTTTGAAATATATGAGAGCTTTTCTTTAACTGAAGTTGCATGAAGTCCGAACTGAACCTCAAGACCGGGATAGGCGGAAATAAGCTTCTCATAGGTTTTGTTGACAAGGCTTGTCACCGCCTCCGCAATGCATATTCCTCCTATGTTTTCCTCGTTTGTTTCGGTGAAGGACTGGAAATAAATTCCGTCACACCCGGAATCAGCATATTCTCTTTCAAATTTTTCAACTATTCCATCGCTCATTGCATCAAGATCGGAAATATCAACATCAAGACAAACCGTATCCCAGCCCCAGGCAAAGCCCCAGATAACCCGTATTCCGTTTTCGTGGGCATAGTCGGTAAATTCACGGGCGTTGGTAGGAATAAAATCGTTCCATACTATTATCTCGTTAAGCTTAAGCCTGACCATATTGTCTATATATCCCTTATAATCATAAATAACGTGCCCCCACGTCCATAAGCCGCGGTTTTTCTTTTTTGGAACCGAGTGTATGTCAACCGGCTTCATAGAGTCATAAAAAACCCTGTTGAAATAATAAACCGGCATATGAATTCCCGCATCAGCGGCAAAAACAAGATATTTGCTTTCAAAATCATACACTCCGTAGAGAGTATGTATATCGTCACAACCGGAGAGAAGAATCATCTGGTTTTCTTTGTTATACCTGCTTTCGCATACCTTGAGGGTATATCCCTCTTCGGGAGGATTCTCTCCGATTATAATGAGGTTGCTTTCTGAGAGCGCAGCTTCATCTGCTTCGGAGGAGGGAATGCATCGGGGCTTATAGTCTACCCTTGAAGCGAGAATTTTTTCCATAACCTCTACTGCTTTTATGTATTTTCGGTAAATAATTTTCCATTTTGAACCCATATTTGTTCTCCTTTTAAGAATACAGTAATTCAATATTACATTTTTATTATAACATTATTGCTATAACTTTCAACAAGCTCATTGACTACTTTTTAATTCTGTGTTGACTTTTCTGAATTTTTTTCATAAAATCAATATGGAGGCTGATAATATGATTGACGAGCATTATATAAAACAACCCAGAGGAATACCCTTTGTTTCTTTTAACTCGGTATTCAATTTTAAAGAGAAAACCTTTGTGAATTCCTACGGAATTCATAACGGCGACGAAATAATATTTACCCATATGCATAATCATAAGGATTTCGAAATTATTGTTATAAATGAAGGCGAGGGGGTCTTTCAGGTTAATGACCGTGTTTTTGAAATAAAAGCAGGGGACGTTATTATGATTAATCCCTATGATATACATAGCGGACATATGAAAAAAACGCAGGATATATTTTCATATACCTGCGTTGACTTTGATGCTGCCTTTTTGAAGGATGATAAAAGCTATTCCGCTTTCGCTGATTCTCTTATTAAAGGAAGCCTGAAATACAGATATCATCTCTCTCCGCCCGTAAGCAACGAGATTTCTGCATATGTGCGGCAGGCGGATTATGCATACGAAAACGGCTTTCCGGGCTGGGAGCTTACCGTGAAGGCAAGCCTCCTTCTTATTTTCTCGGTGCTTATGAAAAACGGTCTTACCGAAAAAAGCGAAATCCCGAAGGAAAATGCCTTCATACTTGCCGTGCTTGACTATATAGATAAAAATTATTCCGAGAATCTTAATTCGGACAATGTTTCCGCGGCACTTTCATACAACCAGAGCTATTTCTGCCGACTTTTTAAAAAGCATTTCAATTGCAGCTTCGGTGAATATCTTAATATATACCGGATTAAAAAGGCAGAGGAGCTTTTGGCGAACCAAGAATTAAAGGTTTCTGATGTTGCATATTCGGTAGGCTTTAATAATCTGAGCTATTTTTCCAAGGTTTTTCTTGCCCTGACGGGAAGTACTCCTTCAGAATACAGAAAAAAGACAGCGTGCCGATAAATTTATCGACACGCACAGACTGTCGAAAAAGTCCAGAAAAGTCTGGGCTTTTTCTTCGTTTTATGGTATAATATCCATGGGTGATGAAAAATGATGCAAAAAGGATATGAGAACAGATACCAAGTTGCAATGATAAGTATAGAAGAATTAGTACCA
>JAZQFU010000196.1:0-10980 GCA_045539675.1 Clostridia bacterium
AAAAATACCGCTAACACTGAAAAGTCAGTAATTATGCGGTATTGATGGCACCCCCAGCGAGAATCGAACTCACAACTAACCCTTAGGAGGGGTTTATTATATCCATTTAACTATGGAGGCATATGAAGTTGCTTCGTTTGAAGCAACTATATATCATTTTTTATAATATCTTCGTAGGTTTCCCTTTTTACAATAAGTCTGTCTTCATCGCCTTTAAGCATAACAACTGCAGGGCGGGGGATTCTGTTGTAATTGGAAGACATAGAGTAGTTATATGCACCTGTGGATAATACTGCAATAATATCTCCTGCAATCACCGGAGCAAGCTCCATATCTTTTCCTATAAGGTCGCCTGACTCACAGCATTTTCCTGCAAGAGTTATTTTTTCTGATGCTGGCTCATCTGCCTTGTTTGCGGCAATTGCCTTATATTCTGATTCATAGAGGGCATAACGGGGATTATCCGTCATTCCTCCGTCTATCATAACGTATTTACGTATTCCCTTAATTTCTTTAACAGCACCGACTTTATAAAGAGTAAGTCCTGCTTCGCCAACTATTGAACGACCGGGTTCAATAACGATTTTTGGAATATTAAGACCGTGTTCTTCCGCAGAAGCCTTTATTTCTTCGAAAACGGCAGAGGCAAATTCTCCGTATCCGTGGGGATCGTCTGAATCGGTATATCTTATTCCGAAGCCGCCGCCAAGATTGATTTCAGGGATTTCGTATCCTGTTTTCAATTTCATATCCGAAATGAACTTCATCATTACCTTTGCGGCATTCTTAAAGGGTTCGATATCAAAAATCTGAGAACCGATATGGCAATGCACACCGGAAAGTTCTACGCTTTCAAGGGAAAGGGCAAGAGCGATAATTTCTTCCGCTTCACCGTTTTCCAATGCAAAGCCGAATTTTGAATCTATCTGACCGGTCATAATTGCACTGTGAGTATGAGCATCAATGCCCGGCTTTATTCTGAAGGATACGGAAGCCTTGATTCCCATTTCCTTTGCAAAGGAATCAATTCTTAAAAGTTCCTCTTTGTTATCAACTACAATTCTTCCGATTTTATTTTCAAGTGCATATTTAAGCTCGTCATCGGTTTTTGAACAACCGTGAAAATAGAGCTTTGAGGGATTGAAGCCTGCAGAAAGTGCAGTATATATTTCACCGCCCGAAACGGTATCAGCCCCAAGACCTTCTTCGGCTATTATCCTATAAATTTCCTTGCAGGAAAAAGCCTTTGAAGCAAAAAGCACTTCGTTATCGGGGAAAAGGGAATCGAGAGTCTTTTTATAAAGCCTGCAGTTTTCTCTTATAATATCCTCACTCATAACGTAAAGAGGAGTCCCATACTTTTCAGCAAGTGAGCATAAGTCAACTCCGTTTAAATAAAGATGACTGTTTTTAATTTCTGCACCCTTTGGTAAATACATTCTTTTCCCCCCATTCGAATGAATATTATATCACATCTTTCGTTCTGTGTCAATGATTTTAAATACGGTCATTGTCATAAAAAAGGACTGCAGATTTTGAAAAAGGAAGGTATATTTCGTCAAAATGAGTGCAGTAAGTATCATAGTACGTTAAGGCTCATTTTGTTCAATGTAGGGAACGGGTTTGCTCGTTCCGATTTTCCGGCACATCTCTTATATGAGAAATTATTTATTCTCATATTCATTCAGCAGATATTTTTTCGCGGTAGCCCATTCTTTTCGATAATATGAAAGGACTGCAGATTTTACTCTGCAGTCCTTGTTAACTCAATTATTCCTGAGCCTTTTTCTTATAAACTTCGTATCTCTCTGCAAGATCCTTTTCAGCCTTAGCGAAGAGCTGCTCAGCAGCTTCGGGATAAGCTTTCTTAAGCATGAGATATCTGTTTTCTCCTTCGAGGAATTCTCTTACAGTGCCGGTAGGCTCCTTGGAATCCAGGATGAAGGGGTTCTTTCCTTCTTCCTTAAGGAGAGGATTGTATCTCCAGAGGTGCCAGTAGCCTGTTTCAACAGCCTTCTTCTCCTCTGCGATTGAGTTAGCCATTCCGCCCTTCTGCTTGATACCGTGGTTGATACAGGGAGCGTAAGCAATGATAAGTGAGGGACCGGGATAAGCTTCAGCTTCCTTGATTGCTTTGATTGCCTGAGCCATGTTAGCACCGAGAGCAATCTGAGCAACGTAAACGTAGCCGTAGGTTGTTCCGATCATACCGAGGTCTTTCTTCTTAACCTTCTTACCGGAAGCAGCGAATTTAGCAACTGCAGCGGTAGGAGTAGATTTAGAGGACTGTCCGCCGGTGTTGGAGTAAACTTCGGTATCAACAACGAAAATGTTGATGTCTTCGCCGGAAGCGATAACGTGATCAAGTCCGCCGTAACCGATATCATAAGCCCATCCGTCTCCACCGAATGCCCAGTTGGATCTCTTAACGAGGAAGTCGGTTCTGTCGTTGATATCCTTTAATTCGGGAACTGAAAGGTCTGCACCCTTGAGTGCTTCGATAACCTCAGCAGCAGCCTTCTTGGAAGCAGCTGCATCGTCTTTGCCTTCCATCCAAGCTTCGAAAGCAGCCTTAAGCTCTGCGCTTACGCCCTTTTCGATAGCCTTTTCCATGTTGAATTTCAGAGTGTTTCTGATTTTCTTAACAGCGAGAACCATACCGAGACCGAACTCTGCGTTATCTTCGAAGAGTGAGTTAGCCCATGCAGGACCCTGACCCTTACAGTTCTTGCAGTAAGGAGTGCTGGGAGCAGAACCGCCCCAGATTGAAGTACAACCTGTAGCATTAGCGATCATCATTCTGTCTCCGAAGAGCTGAGTGATAAGCTTGATATAAGGAGTTTCTCCACAACCTGCGCAAGCACCTGAGAATTCAAGGTAAGGCATAGCAAACTGTGAATTCTTGATGTTGGAGGAAGGATCTATAAGGTCTGCCTTGTTGGTAACCTTATCCATAGCGTAGTTCCAGTTACCGTCTTCAACGGGAAGAACTTCGTCGATAGGCTTCATAATAAGAGCCTTGCCCTTAGGAGCGGGACATACGTTAGCACAAACTCCGCATCCGAGACAGTCTCTGGGAGAAACCTGCATTCTGAATTCGAGATCTGCGAATTCTTTACCCATAGCCTTGAGTGTTTCAAAGGATTCGGGAGCAGCAGCTTTCTCTTCTGCATTAACAAGGATAGGACGGATTGCAGCGTGAGGACAAACAAGTGAACACTGATTACACTGAATACAGGTTTCCTTATTCCATACGGGAACGTTAACTGCAACAGAACGCTTCTCGTAACGAGCGGTTCCCTGCATGAAGGTTCCGTCTTCAATGCCAGCAAATGTGCTTACGGGGAGGGTGTTACCCTTCTGAGCATTGATGGGTTCAACAATCTTGGTGATGAATTCGGGCTTGTTGGTATCAACTGCCTTTTCTTCATCCTTTGCATCCTTCCAGGAAGCGGGAACTTCAACCTTAACGAGAGCTTCAAGAGCCATATCAACAGCCTTGCAGTTCATTTCAACGATTTCAGGACCCTTCTTACCGTAGGTCTTTTCGATTGCGCCCTTAAGGAGCTCAATAGCCTTGTCTAATTCGATAACGTCTGCAAGCTTGAAGAATGCGGACTGCATAACCATGTTGATTCTGCCGCCCAGACCAACGGAGCCTGCGATTTTAACAGCATCGATAATATAGAAATCAATATTGTTTTCTGCAATATATCTCTTCATGTTTGCAGGAATCTTTTCATCCAGCTCGCTCTTATCCCATACGCAGTTTAAAAGGAAGGTTCCGCCGTTCTTTAATCCTTCAAGAACGTCAAGCTGATAGATGTATGAGGGCTTGGAGCAGGAAATAAAGTCGGATTCATCAAGAAGGTAGGTTGACTTGATGGGCTTCTTACCAAATCTTAAGTGAGACATGGTAACACCGCCGGACTTCTTGGAGTCGTAATCAAAATATGCCTGAGCATACATATCGGTGTTGTCGCCGATGATTTTGATTGCATCTTTATTTGCACCAACAGTACCGTCTGAACCGAATCCCCAGAATTTGCAACGCTTTGTTCCTTCGGGAGCAGCATTGATTTTTTCGGGTAATTCAAGTGAAAGATTTGTAACGTCGTCTACGATACCAACGGTAAATCCGTTTTTGGGCTCGTCGAGCTTTAAGTTATTGAATACTGCAACCATCTGTGTGGGAGTAGTATCCTTGGAGCCTAAACCGAAACGTCCGCCAACGATAACGGGAGCCTTAGCTTTGCCGTTATAAAGGCTGCAAACGTCAAGATAAAGGGGTTCGCCGATAGCACCGGGCTCTTTGGTTCTGTCTAAAACTGCGATTTTTTCAACAGTTTCGGGAAGAACATCGAAGAAGTATTTAGCGGAGAAGGGTCTGTATAAGTGAACCTTAACTACACCAACCTTTTCGCCGTTAGCGTTGAGGTAATCAACAGTCTCTTCGAGAGTTTCGGTAACAGAACCCATAGCAACGATAACTCTTGTTGCATCGGGAGCACCGTAGTAATTGAAGGGCTTGTATTCTCTTCCGGTGATTTCGCTGATTTTAGCCATGTAGTCAGCAACGATATCGGGAATAGCATCATAATATTTGTTGGAAGCTTCTCTTCCCTGGAAGTAGATATCAGGATTCTGAGCAGTACCTCTTAATACGGGGTGCTCAGGATTTAAAGCATTATCTTTGAACTCTTTTAAAGCTTCTCTGTCAAGAAGACCTGCAAGAGTTTCATATTCCATAACTTCAACCTTCTGAATTTCGTGAGAAGTACGGAAACCGTCGAAGAAGTGAAGGAAGGGAACCTTACCTTTGATTGCTGCAAGGTGAGCAATACCGCCAAGGTCCATAGTTTCCTGAACGCTTCCTGAAGCCAGAAGAGCAAAGCCGGTCTGACGGCAAGCCATAACGTCCTGATGGTCACCGAAGATTGAAAGAGCGTGAGCAGCAATTGCTCTTGCACTTACGTGGAATACAGCGGGAACAAGCTCACCGGCCATTTTATACATGTTGGGGATCATCAGAAGAAGACCCTGAGAAGCAGTAAAGGTTGTGGTAAGCGCACCTGCCTGAATAGAACCGTGAACAGCACCGGCTGCACCTGCTTCAGACTGCATTTCGCAAACGTCTACGGTTTCGCCGAAAATGTTCTTGAGTCCCTTGGAGCTCCAGTCGTCAACGTATTCTGCCATAGTTGATGAAGGAGTAATGGGGTAGATTGTGGCAACTTCGGTAAATGCATAGGCGCAATGCGCAGCAGCGAAGTTACCGTCCATGGTTTTAAATTTTTTAGCCATTGGTTTTATCCTCCTTGTAAATAATAAACTGAGTAAATTCCGTCGGAAAAACCGACTGAACACACTTTGTTAACATTATAACACATTATTTCAAAGATTTCAATTCGTTTTTTAATAATTTATTTATTTTGAGAAAATATTATATTTTATCCTTGCGAAATCCGAAAAATTAACAGTTTTCAACAATATAAGACCTGAAATATAGGCTGCCGCAAGTCCGGGAAGGGAATATATTCCCTTTAATTCTCCGCTTATGAGTATTGCCGGAATTGCAGAAATAAATGCGGTAATAAAGGTATGTATTATTTTTCGCGAAACTCCCGCGAATTTTATGAGTGCGCATATATTGACAGCAGACGCAAAAAAAGAAGATAAGCAAAGAGCAATAAAATATCCGTAGACTCCGGTTAAAGGAATAAAAATATAAAGTCCCGCAAGCTTAATCAGTCCTTCCGCAATTCCTGTTATAAGAGAAAGCTTCTGCTTCTTAAGACCGTATAAAATACTTCCCGAAAGAATATTGACGTACAGAAAGGGGGAAATAAGTCCGATAAGCTTAAGAGCCTCTCCTGCCTGACGGTTTTTATAAAGAAGCAGACATATGTCTTCTCCCAGGGTATAGAAAACAGCTGAAAAAAGTGTTCCTGAAATTATGCAAAGCTTAAGCAGTGCTGTTGCTGAGCTGCTGATTCTTTTTTTTAGTCCGTGTGCACGGGCATAGGAGAATTTCGGAAGCACTACCGTTGACAGAGCAGTAATAAGAATATTCGGAAAAACAACAAGGGGAACTGCCATACCCTTTATAGTGCCAAGAACGGATATTGCTCCCTGATGATTCATTCCGAAACGGATAAAGCAAGCGGGAATAACGATGCTTTCAGCTGTATGCAGAAGGGAGGAACAAAAGCTGCCGAGTGCAGAGGGGAGACTCAGAGAGAGAATGGATTTTGTTCTTATCGGGGTATTGCCGTGAGATTTTATGCTTCTGTGATATGAGATGCAGAGAAAGAGTGCAGATACAGCTTCGCCTGCAGTTATTCCCCAGGCGGCAACCATACAGGCAGAAACAATGCCTTTTTTCATAGCAGAGGATACAAGAAAAAAAACAATGGCAATTCTTACCGTTTGCTCTGCAATCTGCCCCGAAACGGGAACTCCGACCCTGGAAAGTCCGTTGAAATGCCCCGAAAGGCAGGCAAATAGAGAAATAAAGGGGAAGCAGAGGGAAACGATTTTTAAGGGGGCTTCTGCACGTGTATCACCTATAAAAACAGATATTTTGTCTGCAAAGCAAAAGACTGTAATCAGGGCAACGAAGCCTGCAGAGAGTGCAATGCCGAGAGATTTTTTCAGAATCCCTCCGGCATTTTTCGGATTTGCTCCGGTGAGTGCGCATACGGCAACCGAAATCCCCGAAACCGCAACTGCGGCACCGGTTGAATAAACTGAAAGAATAAGCTGATAAAGGCCGGTACCTTCAGCCTTTATAACATTTGTAAGATAAATCCTGAAAACAAAGCCTAAAAGCTTTATGATGAATGCAGCTGCCGTGAGAAGCATAACCCCCGTAACACTCTTTTTCATATTATTATTCTCCTTAAAAATGTGATAATTAAATTATATTCGGAAAAAAATTATATATTAAAAAAGGAAAAAATCTTTTTTTGTCGTATAATATAAATGAAGGGGTGAGAAGGATGAATCTGAGAGAATTTCAGGAAAAACAGGAATATGAAATTCTTTCCCCGTGTGCCACTAAAGCAGCAGAATCACGAGGCAGGCAGAGGGAAGAAGAAAAATGCAGCGGAAGAACCGATTTTCAAAGGGATTGCGACCGTATAATCCATTCCAAAGCCTTCCGCAGACTCATGCATAAAACTCAGGTGTTCCTTGCACCTGCCGAGGATCATTACAGAACCAGGCTTACCCATACTCTTGAGGTTTCTGCGGTGGCAAGGTCAATAACCCGCGGTCTTCGGCTTAACGAAAATCTTGCAGAAGCAATTTCTCTCGGTCACGATCTGGGGCATACTCCCTTCGGTCATGCCGGAGAAGCGGCACTTAATGAAATATCCGATTGCGGTTTTTCACATAATGAGCAGAGTTTAAGAGTTGTGGATGTGCTTGAAGATAAGCACGGACTTAACCTTACTTATGAGGTGAGAGACGGTATTTTAAATCATACGGGGGGAGCGAAAGCATCAACTCCCGAGGGAAAGATAATAAAATTTGCAGACCGTATAGCATACATAAACCACGATATTGACGATGCGGTAAGAGCGGGAGTTTTAAAATCTTTTGAGCTTCCCGGTGAATTCGTGGAGATTCTCGGAAGTACCAAAAGAGACCGCATAAATAACTCGGTTCAGAATATTATAGATAACTCTTCCGGTTCACCTGAGATAAAAATGAGTGATGAGTTTTATTCTGCAATGATGGGACTAAGAACGTTTCTTTTTGAAAGAGTATATAATTCGGATATTCTTGAAGCAGAAACAAAAAAAGCAAAGAATATTCTTTTTTCTCTTTATGAATACTTTATGAAGAATAAAGACCGTATGCCTGAGGAATACGTTCAGATGCTTTCCTCAAATTCCGCTGACAGAGTAATCTGCGATTATATTGCAGGAATGACAGACAGATACGCAATCAATCTTTTTAATGCTGTGTTTGTGCCGAAGGCATATAACTGAAAGGACTAATAATGGCTCAGTTTTTTGATGATATTATTCTATCTGAAATACGAGACCGCAACGATATAGTTGAACTGGTTTCGTCATATACGGAGCTTAAGAAAAGCGGGGGAAGATATCTTGGGCTTTGTCCCTTTCACCGGGAAAAGACTCCATCTTTTTTTGTTTCGGATAAAGACAAGCTTTATTATTGCTTCGGATGTCACGAGGGCGGAAATATTATAAACTTTGTTCAGAAAATCAATAATCTTGATTTTGTTGAAGCAGTAAGATTTCTCGCTGAAAGGGCTCAGATTTCTCTGCCGGAGCCGGGAGAAAAAGCTCCGGAGGAATATAAGCTGAAGCAGAGAATATACGAGATGAACCGTGAGGCGGCAAGATATTTTCATAAAAATCTTATTGAAAATGAAAAGGCGCTTTCCTATCTTACCGGCAGAGGGCTCAGTAATAAAACCATAAAAACCTTCGGTCTGGGCTTCGCCAAAGATAGCTACAGAGATCTTAAAAGTCATCTTCTTTCTCTTGGCTATAAGGAATACGAAATAGTAAATGCCGGTCTTAATCTGCAGAAAGAGCGCTCCTCCTTTGATTTCTTCCGTAACAGAATTATTTTTCCGGTAATGGACTTAAGAGGAAATGTTATTGCCTTCGGCGGCAGAGTGATGGATGACAGTCTTCCGAAATATCTCAATACCTCAGATACTCCGGTATTTAAAAAACGCTTCAATCTTTTCGCTCTTAATGTTGCCAAAAACACCACCAGGGATTATATTATTCTGGCAGAGGGGTATATGGATGTTATTGCCATGCATCAGCACGGCTTCACCAATGCGGTAGCTTCTTTGGGAACCGCATTCTGTGAGGATCACGCCTCCCTTCTTCGGAAATATACCGGAACGGTTATTATCTGCTACGACAGTGATAACGCAGGAAGAACTGCTCTAATCAAGGCGGCAAACATTCTTTTAAGGCAGGGGATTACCGTTAAGGCAGCAATTCTTAAAGGGGGAAAAGACCCTGATGAGATTATAAAAAAGCAGGGCAGCGAGTTTTTTGAAAAAATACTTGAAACCTCCCTTCCGTTCATTGAATATATGCTTGAGCTTGAAAAGGAAAAGCATGATTTAACTACCATTGAAGGCAAGAAGGAATATTCAAAAAAGGCTGCAGGAATTCTTGAACTTGCGGAAAATGCCGTTGAAAGAGAGCTTTATGTTAAAAAAATAAGCGAGGAAATAGATGTCAGCCCCGAGCTTCTGAAGGGCGATTATATAAAAAGAGAAAAGGCAGTAAAAAGAAACGAAGAGAAAAAAGCCATTGCCAAAGAAAGAGCAATATCCGCTTCAAAATCCGAAGAGGAAAAGCTTAAGGAATCCCTGCGTAAATGTGAGGGTGAGCTTCTTTATCTTATTATGAGTGACCTTACCTGCTTTAATAAGCTTAAGGCGCGTCTGGGAATGGATTATTTCACCGATCCCGTCTATAAAAAGATATTCACCGTTTTCGATGAACTTCGCGAAACCGGCGGCTTTAATATCAATATGGTTATGGACAGGCTTGAGCCTTCCGAAAAAGGCGAAATGGCAATGCTTAAGCTTAAGGAAACAAGATACGATGATTCTGCGGCGGCTGCCGCTAAAATCATAGAAAGAATTTCACTTTTGAAGAATCAGCTTGAAATTTCAAAGTCCGATTCCCTTGAATCGTTGGACGAGCAGATTAAAAGGCTGAGGGAGAAAAGGAAAAATACATAGTAAAAGGAGAAATGGATTATGTCAGAAGGAGTAAGCAAAAGAGCTGTAATAAAGGAATTACTGGAGCTTGCAAAGAAAAACGGTAAAATATCTTTAGGGGAGCTTAACGACAGATTAAGCGAGGTAGATTTAAGCGTTGAAGAAATTGAAAAGATTTATGAAAAGCTTGAAAAAATAGGTGTTGAAATTGTAAATGACGCAGAAGGCGAGCATGCGGAAGACCTCGATTTTAAAGAGCATGAGGTGGAGCAGCTTATTGCTCAGGACGGAAGCGGAATTGATGACCACGTAAGAATGTATCTTAAAGAAATCGGTCAGGTGCCTCTTCTTTCAATGGATGATGAAATTGAGTATGCAAGAAAAATGGCGGAGGGCGATGAGGAAGCAAAAAAAATCCTTGAGGAAGCTAATCTCCGACTCGTAGTTTCAATTGCAAAAAGATATGTGGGAAGGGGAATGCTTTTCCTTGACCTTATTCAGGAAGGAAACTTAGGTCTTATAAAGGCAGTTGAGAAATTCGATTACCGTAAGGGATATAAGTTTTCAACATATGCAACCTGGTGGATTCGTCAGGCGATAACAAGAGCAATTGCCGATCAGGCAAGAACCATAAGAATTCCCGTTCATATGGTTGAAACAATCAATAAGCTTTCAAGAGCTTCAAGACAGCTTCTTCAGGAGCTTGGCAGAGAGCCCAGTCCCGAAGAGCTTGCAAAGGAGCTTAATATGACCGTTGAAAGGGTTATTGAAATTCAGAAAATCAGTCAGGATCCCATTTCTCTCGAAACTCCTATAGGTGAAGAGGAAGACAGCCATATCGGAGCATTTATTCCCGATACCGAAACTCAGTCTCCCTCTGATGCCGCGGCATATACCCTTTTAAAGGAGCAGTTTGCAAACGTGCTTGCAACCCTTACTCCCAGAGAAGCAAGAGTTTTAAGGCTCCGTTTCGGACTTGATGACGGTCAGATGCGTACCCTTGAAGAGGTTGGTAAGGAATTCAATGTTACCAGAGAGCGTATAAGACAGATTGAAGCAAAGGCTTTAAGAAAGCTCCGTCATCCCAGCAGAAGCAAGAAGCTTAAAGACTTTTTGAATTAGAGTAAAAAAACAGGCGTATCAACTTCAGGTTGATGCGCCTCTTGTTTATAGTGTAGTGAAAAGCTCTCCGCAGTCGAAGTATTTTACTTCCGTTTCTTTTAGAGTATCTTTAAGATAATCCGCTATAT
>JAZQFU010000197.1:0-3233 GCA_045539675.1 Clostridia bacterium
TAAGACCGCTTGGCCTCCGACTTTGTTGCCGCAAGAAATGCGAATCCGAAGGCTTTTTCAAAATGCCTGTGGCTTGACGGGCCCTGCGGAACAGGTAAAACAACCATATGCGAAACCGTTGCAAGGGCAACGGGAAGGAAATTTGCGAAGATATCTTTAAACGGAGTAACCTCTCCCGGATATATAAAGGGCTTTGAATCAACCTGGAAGGATGCGGTGGCCGGGAAGCTTGCAGAGGCACTTGCTCAGGCAGGGACTGATAAAACGGTAATACTTCTTGATGAAATTGATAAAATGACTGCAGGCGGAAGCGGAGACCCCTACAGCGCACTTCTTGACCTTTTAGACAGCTCCTCGGAGTTTACCGATTTGTTTGTATCTGTGCCGTTTTCGGTTTCGGGTGTGCTTTTTATAGCCACGTCAAATAATGCCTCCGCAGTTCCCGAGGCGGTAAGAGACAGAATGGAGCTTATAAGCCTTGCTGGATATACGGGGAATGAAAAAATAACCGTTGTGGGAGATTATCTTCTGAAAAAGAAGCTCTCGGCATATGGGCTCAGTTCCGATGTTATTTCCCGCGGGGTAATGGAAAAAACCGTTACGGATTATTGCAAGGCATACGGAGTGCGTGATGCTGAAACGGCATTTGATAAGGTTATAAGAGAGTATCTGAAGAGGAAGCAGCTCGGAACCGCTCCCTCAGAAATAGATTATGAATTTGTACGCTCGATTCTTGGAGCAAAGCCGTTAAAAAGAGGAAATGTTTCGGATTCTCCCCGACCGGGAATGGCAAGAGCTCTTGCAGTAAGCGGAAACTGCGGAACAACCTTCGCAATTCAGATAACCGAAAACCCATACGGTGATGAGGATGAGGTAACCGGACTTGCAAAGCAGTCGGTTACGGAAAGCGTTAAGCTTGCCAAGCTTCTTGTGGGAAAAATCTTAAAAAGAAAGCTTCCTCCCATTCATGTGCATTTTGGCGAAGGGGGAGTTGAAAAGGAAGGCCCCTCTGCAGGAATAACAATCTTTTCCGCCATGTATTCCTGCTTTACGGGAATTGAAACGGGAAGTAAAACGGGAATGACGGGAGAAATTGATGCCTTCGGCGATGTCTGGCCCGTCGGCGGAGTTGAACTTAAAATTGCCGCCGCAGAGAATGAAGGCTGCGAAAGGGTTTTGGTGCCCTTTGAAAACTACCGTCAGCTTGCAGAGGAAAAAAAGCTTGAAAAATATGCCTGTGAAATTATTCCCGTGAAGAATGTGGAAGAGGTGTGCAGG
Source organism: Clostridia bacterium (assembly GCA_045539675.1). GTDB lineage: Bacteria > Bacillota > Clostridia > UMGS1840 > HGM11507 > JAZQFU01. The sequence continues at coordinate 1,279 of JAZQFU010000197.1, forward strand.
TTTATGGAAGGCTATGAGAAAGGAGAAAAAATATGATTTTATTATCGTCTTACGGATTAAGCTCACCAATTATTTCGGAAAAAGCAAAAAAATACTTAAAGCCCGGAAAGAGGAAGGTGCTTGCGGTTACCTATGCCTGCTCTCCCGATACTGTGAAAGAGGAGGTTGAAAAAGGGCTTATTCCCTTCGGATATAAGAAGGAAGATATAAGATACATGAATTTATTCGGAAGTGATATAAAGCCGGAGGATAAATTTGAGCTTATATATGTTTCCGGAGGAGACCCTTTTTTACTGGTTGAACTGATGAATATGACGGGAAACCGTTCTTATCTTAAAAGTCTCATAGAAAAAGGGGCACATTACTTCGGTTTCTCGGCAGGGGCAGATTTTGCAGGAGGAAACCTGGAATATCTCAAAACCGTTGAAGACTGCAATTACATTATAGATGATTTTTCAGGGCTCGGTCTCATAAAGGAAAAGGTGCTTTGCCATGCTGATCAGAGGGATATGGCAACACTAAAGAGAGTAAGAGACTACGATGAAAGAAAGACTCTGTTTTTGCGAAACGACGAATTATATGTTATTAAGGGGGATTCGGTATGATAAATAAAAAAGCTTTTTTAACCGTGGCGGGAGTGATGCTGGGACTGTTTCTTCTTTACCGTGGGGGAATAATAATTGCGGGCTTGTATTGTATTTTCCCTTACTGGGCGGAAAACATAGTGATGCATACGGCAATTGCAATGCTTCTCGGAGGGGCTTCTGCAGTAATCTGTGAAAACGGAAGGCTTAACCGGTATTCAGTCTGCATTGCGGAATGTGGAGCTGTATTCACGGGTATTCTGATATATATTCTCGCGGCAGTATGGGAGGAGGTCGTTATGGGGATTGAAGGAGAGGGAATATCTTTTCTTTCAGCCCTTTCCTCATTGGCAGTATATATTGCTTCCTATCTTGCTTTAAGAACTTCGCCGAGATATCTGAATGCGAAGGTATCGGAGGGAGTCCGGATGAAAAGAGAGCCGGAGGAGGAGAAGGTGGGCTATAAGGAAACGGATATTATATCGCCTCTTATTGAAAATATGAAGCTTCTCAGACAATATGAGTATTTTGATAATAAGGGTCTTTCTTTATGGAACGGTGAAGAAAAAGCGGAAAAGAGTGAATCAGAACGTATATTTCAGGTTGAGTATGACGGAATGCCCGTTGGGTATTTTCAGGTGAAAATGAGCGAGAGAGAACGGGAAATAACAGAATTTTACGCCTCAATGCAGATAGAAAAATCCATGCAGATTCTTAATATAGCTCTGGAAAAATATCTAAAGTCGGCAGGAAAATGCAAAGTAAAAATCACGGATGCAGGCCTTCTTCCCGAAAGCATACGATATCTTTGTGAGGTAATGGTAAAGGGCTATACCAATGCCTGCTATGAGCTTTCCGGAAAGGAATCGGATGAGGATAAAATAAATTACGATATATGCTTTGTGAATCGAGGATAACGGAAGGAATTACAATGTCTGCTATAGAAAAAAGCATCTCCCGGACGTAAAAATCCGGGAGATGCTTTTTCTTATTTAAGCTCCCCGACGGCTAGCCGTCGGAAAGTCGAACTCCCAAAAAAGCCTTCCCCTGTGGGAGGGGAAGGTGCCGAGGTACGAGGCGGATGAGGTGGTGAACCTTGGTGTTATTGTTTTTTGATTTCAAAAATGATTTTGAAAATTTCACAATAATATTTTTTAATTCAGCTATATCATGCAAAGGGCTTAAGGGGATTCCGAATTCCCCTTTCCCCTTTGCAATCCCCTTGGGCCCCCAACCGGGTGCTCAGTCGCCGCACGGCTGCTGCGCATTGTGAAACAATTCGAATCTCCGACGGCTAGCCATCAAAAACATAACAAGTCGAATTCAAAAATGGCGGAGAGCTTTTGCTCTCCGCCTTATTCCTATTCTTTA
>JAZQFU010000198.1:0-2760 GCA_045539675.1 Clostridia bacterium
AACGAAACGAGAAAAAATGCAGACCCGGCTGAATTTTTTTCTTGATAATGATAATATAAGCAGAACACCTGATGATGTAACTTCATTTTCGTCAACGAGGTGTTCTGTTGCATTTTATTAAACTTCTTGATATAATTGCAAAAGGTGGTGAGGGTATGAACTTTAAGCTTAACAGTATAGAAACTCCGATAGCGGTTTCACGAATTGCCAATATTCACTATTTTGAATTTACGGGCAAATATCACACAGAAAAGGATTCTCACGATTTCTGTGAGCTTTTGTATGTTGATAAGGGGAAAGTTTTTGTTGAATCTGACAACTTCACGGGAGAGCTTTCGGACGGTGAAGGGATAGTTCACGGAGCCGGCGAAAATCATTTGTTTGAATGTGCCTCGTCATCTTCACCGAATCTTATTATTATCGGCTTTGAATGTAAAAGCCCTGAAATTTCAAAGCTTGCAATAGAAACCATAACTTTTTCCGATGAGCAGAAAAGGCTCCTTGCCGAGGTGGTAAAAGAGGGAATGAGTGTGTATGCTCCGCCTTATGATATTCCCAATACTCTTGAAATGAAAAAGAGAGAAAGCTATCCCTTTGGTGCGGATCAGATGATAAAGATAAGGCTTGAACATCTTCTCATCCAACTCATCAGAGAGAAAAAGATACAGGATACAGCGAGGGAAAATATATGGCACAGTGATTGGAAGACATTTGATATTCACCAGTATATAACGGAAAATTACAGGGAGAAAATAACTCTTGATAATCTCTGCTTCCTTTTTGGTACGAATAAAACAACACTCTGCCGTGAGTTTCGTGAAAAATACGGAAGTACAATTCAGGAATACATCCATCATCTCCGTATCCGCGAGGCGAAAACTCTTTTAAAAGATGGAAGACTTACTGTCACGGAAGTTGCGGAAAAGGTGGGCTTTTCATCCGTTCATTATTTTTGCAGAGCCTTCAAGATACTGGAAGGCGTGACTCCGGGAGAATATATAAAGAAGAAAAGATAAACTTCTCCCCACAGATAATCCGTGGGGAGAAGTTTATTATTCGGCTATTCGGCATAGCCAAGTGTTGTATAGTATGCAAGGTTTACCTGACGGTTATCAAGTCTTCCGTATTGGACAACGATGTTATTATCCGATACAAGCTTCATTGCATATTGAGTTTCAAAGGGAACGACAAATCCGCACATATCGGAAGTATTGTTCATACGAAAACACCTGACTCTCATCGGCTCAACCGTCCAGGTTATGTTTTCATATGCATCGCGGTTATCAAAATAGAGCGTTACTTTGATATTTGCAGGAGTATCATTGTCGTTTACTATGATTACCGATTCGTGTCCTTTGAGAACACCTTCACCCTCTTCGGGAAGCTCACAGTCGGGAATAATCCAGAGCTTTTTACCTATTGAATTACACATCGAGCTCAATGATTCCTTTCCTGAGGTAATCTGTCATAGATTTATAGCCGTCTTTTGTTACAACAATACCCTTTTCCCAACGTGTGCCAAAGGTGGGGCCGGAAATGAAGGTATCTACCTGGAAGGTCATATTTTCCTCTAAGAGATAGTCGCTAATTGTTTCCATCCATGGTGGCTCGACCTCAATCATACCCGTTCCGTGGCAAGGACCGTATACAAAGTTATTCTTATAGCCGTTTTCTTCATAGAGTTTATAGAAATCTTTTGCAATATCGCTTGCTATAACACCGGCTTTTATTCTTTCGCAGGTCCATTCGTGAGCCTTTAAGCAGAAGTCGATATATGCACGGCGGTCACTTTCGAGTTTTCCCATAATAACAGGGAGACCGATGGCGGGAGAATATCCGTCAATTTTTGCAGAAAGGTTTAGCTGAACAATATCGCCTTTGCCTATTTTCTTATAGCTTGAACGGCTGATGGCGTGACGTGTTGATGCTTCGCTGAAAACATACATGGGAAGACCTTCATACTCCGCACCGTTTTCATAGATAACACGCTGTGCAATCCCGACCATTTCAAGCTCTGTAACACCGGGCTTGAGGCAACGGATAACCTCGTCTGTTGCAAGCTCGATGATGCGGAAGCCTTCTTTTATACAGGCAAGCTCATTTTCACTCTTTATCTTGCGGAGGTCAACCATAATTTCATTGCATTTTATTATCTCAGCCTTCGGGAAACTCTCACGGAGTCCTTCATAAATCGGAAGTGTACATTCTATGTAACTGCCAAGTCCGATTCTGATGTTCTCGCCGGTAACACCGATGGACTTAAAAACTTCACGGAAAGTACTTGGAGTAAGCTCCGGATATGATGGATCGGCTGATTCACGAAACTCCTTCAGACAGAAGATTTTATCAATCTTGGAAACATCTTTTGCAAAAATAGTACACTCCGGACCGACAAGAAGTGCAGCATCACCGTATGCAGAGATTGCTACGCCTGCACGCTCAAAAAGTGGCCAGAAACCGCTGAAATAACGTGCGTTTGCATAGTCGGATTCGGTGCTTGAAACCACCATAACATCAAGACCTCGATCTGCAACCATTTTTGCGGCACGCTTGATTCTTTCCCGATATTCCCAATCAGGGATAAAAATTCTGTTTGACATAACTTTATAATCCTCCTTATTACCGGTATGACTTCATTATATCCCAAGGAATTAAATTTGTATTTGCATTATCATAAATAGTTTTTGCACAATCGTAAATTTATTTTAACTATCATAAAAATCATCATGCTTGTTATCGCTTTTTGTTTGTGATATAATA
>JAZQFU010000199.1:0-3159 GCA_045539675.1 Clostridia bacterium
AACTTTACCGAAAAATCGGATACCGTTTTTCCTGATGTGTCTTATGATAAATGGTATTATGATGAAATGCTTATTGCGAAAAAATGCGGTTATATAACCGGCGATGAAATGGGCAATGCCCGTCCTGAAGCAAATATAACAAGAGCAGAAGCATCGGTTGTGTTAGCAAGAATTCTTGAACTTGATATAAAAAAGACAGAAGCTCCGATTTCTGATATTGATGAAATTCCCGAGTGGGCAAAAGGCTCGGTTATAGCTCTTTTCAATAAAGAGATTATCAAGGGATATGAAGACGGCAGTTTCAGATATAATAACAACCTTACAAGAGGCGAGGCTTTTTATATTGTTGATAAAACACTTTCATCATATTCTGATAATAACCAAGATGAAAATATAGCCGAGTCAGAGGAAGAACAGCCCAATGTTTCGGTGAAGCGCAGTCCCGTCGGCGGCGGTGGCGGTGGAGGAGGAACAAGCACTCCTTTAATAACCGTTGCAGCAACTCCTAATCTTAAGAACAATCCGGATGTAGGGAAATATCTTATTGCATGGAATCCTTGTACGGGAGCAAAAGATTATAATATTAAAATTTCCCTTGAAAATGAAGAAGATTATATTATAAATTACTATAACGGAACTTCCATTGATCTTTACAGTACATTTGCCGCTATGGCAGTAAACAGAAACAACTCTTCTGAAAAATTTACGGTTTCGGTTATGTCTAACGGCTTGTATAATGTTTCAGACAGCCCCTATTCCACCCCAATGGAAATTACAGCCGCATTTGAAAGTATAGATGCACCCGTTTTGAAGTCAAGAAACGGACTTGCAGGTGGAATTCACAGAGTCATATTCGATTGGGAGCCTGTTGAAAATGCTATCGGATATGATGTTAGTATTACAATGTCTGATGGTACACAATTAATCATGGGAACGGATTATACATATGATGAAAACGCTTTGAAGGTTGTAATTCCCGATACATCGGTTTGTGACAATGAAACTAAAATATCACTTATTGCACAGAGCGGAAGTGAATTATATAAAGATTCAATCATTGTTGAACAGATAATTCCTACCTTTACTGCTCAATCGGATGTTGAACAGAACGGCAGTAGGGAATATCCATGGATAATAACCTCGGAAGAACAATTTGAAGCGATAGGCGTTGCCGACAATCAGTATGGTTATAAGTTATCACATCATTATGTTGTTACAAATAATATTACAATTACCCAACCAATCGGTACCGACAGCAATAAGTTCTCGGGAAGCATAACAGGCAAGCTTAACGGAACGGAATATAAACCCACCATAACTTTTAATGTAGGTTCAAGTGATTCTCCGCTGGAATATACAGGTTCAACCTTTGGTATGGTAGCAACTCTTGATAAGAATGGCAAAATTTCAAATTTCAATTTTGACGGTGGAATATACATAACCAAAGATAATGATTTAAAAACAGGTGCCGCGGCAGGAAATATAAGAGAAGGCGCTGTAATAGAAAAATGTACCAATTATGCCGTCATATCTTCAAGCGGATATGTTGGCGGAATAGCAGGCAACTCCGAAAAATCCAATACATTTTCCGATTGTGCAAATTATGCCGAGCTGACAACAACCGGCTCATATATAGGTGGTATTGCTGGTAAAGGAATCGGAACTTTCGAAAGATGCTTTAATGAAGGGAAAATCAAAGGTTATCGTTATTCCGCAGGTATCGCAGGTGACGGAAGTTATTCAACCGTAACTCTTTGTTCAAATGCAGGTGATATTTATGCTACCGACCAGGTTGCAGCCGGCATTATGGGATGGTCTACTTCCGGTTCGGATGTAACTATATCCAAATCCTTCAATACAGGTAATATTTATGCTCCCGAAGGAAAGATTGCGGGACTGGCATCAGGTAAAACAACCATTTCAAAAAGCTGTACTTATACCATAAGTGATTTCTATAATAACGGATTGATTTACGATGCTGTATACTATTCGGACGGAGAAGTAATATCCGCTTCGGAAAGAATCAATCCTTCGCTGATTTATGAAGTAGGTAAGAAAGATACACCGCTTAACTTTGTTGCTAACCGTGTATATTCAACAATACCTTGCGCTAACTATAATTCAGAGGCTAATATGGCTTCCTGCTCATATAATAATGTTTATTACCTCGGAGAATGGAAGGGAGACAGCTCTTTTGTTTCAACGGCAAAGCTTGGTGCTTCAATAGATGAAGCCGCTCTTGAATCACTTCCTGAAACGGATAGCTCCTTTACGGAAGATATCTGGTTTACGGATTCTTCAAGCGAATATAAATATCCGCAGCTTAAATCAAATACACATATAAAAACAAAAGAAGTAATTCCCTCGTTAAAGAATTACTCCGTAACATCAATTCCCGATAACGGAAGCTATGATATAGAGTATTCTTGGTCTTTGCCCGACGGTATCAAAGGCTTAAAAGTTAAAGTTGTAAACAATACTGAAATTATAAATGCTACGGGTACCGGGGAAGATGGTTGGATTACACTTGATTATGAAGGTGTAAATGCAGGCGGATTTACTCTGGAAGGAGCAACAGAGGATTGCTATTATGAAATATTTATTAAAATAATCTTATCTGATGATGAAAACGGATATTATCTGGAAAATTATGAACATTTGATTCCGATTGTTTGATAAAGAAAGGGAAACAGTATGAAAAACAGATTTATATCATTGATAATTATTGTATCTTTACTTATTTCTCTTTCGGGTTTTATACCTGCCGAAGCATCCGGGCTTACCATTGAAGACGGCGTATATAAAATTAATTCAGCTGAAGATTTTATGAAGATTACCGATATGAACGGCGTTTACTGGGTAACCGATAACATAACTTTACCGGCAAATTTCGTTCCTGTCGGTACTCAGGCAAATCCGTTCAAAGGTAAGCTTTTGGGAAAACTTAACGAAGGTTCTGAAAAAGTCACCATCAATGTTGATATTAAAGTTCAGGGTACGGCTGCGCTCATTGCGAATATGGCGGGCGGACTTATTTCCGATATTATTCTTGAAGGCTCTGTTGTTGCCGAAGAAAGAACGGTTGCTGCAGGCTTTGTCGGATATATGATTGACGGCGAAATTAAAGATTGTATTAACAGGTCGGATATAACTTCTACT
>JAZQFU010000200.1:0-6163 GCA_045539675.1 Clostridia bacterium
TGCTTTTCGCCAAAATGAGCCTTGCCGTACCATCGTACTGTCTGCATTCATTTTGACGAAATATACCTTCCTTTTTCGAAATCTGACAGCGTGTCGATAGGTTTATCGACACGCTGAAGCGGATGTGAAAATCACATCCGCTTTTTAGGTATTGCAGGCGAATTTTCGCATCCGCCCGCAACATCCGTGTTTAATTCAGAAGATAAACCGAAAGATTAAGATATCCTGCAAAGGTAATCCATAAAAGGTAGGGAACAAGAAGCCATGCGGCAGTTTTGCTTATTTTTGCAAAGTAAACTATATTTGCAATAACTAAAATCCATAAGAAAACAAGCCAGACAAATGCAAATAAAAGCTCATTGAGATTAAAGAAAATAAGAGGCCAGAGAAGATTGAAAATGAGCTGTGTGTAAAAGACTGTCAGGGCATTCTGCTTATCGGGAGAAGAGGATTTTGCAATAATAAGTGAGGCAATTCCCATAAGAATATAAAGAATGCTCCATGCTATGGGAAAAAGAATTCCCGGAGGAGAAAGGGGCGGCTTTGTTAAGGTATCGTAGTAATCCATATTCCCCATTGTAAGAAGTCCCGAAATAATTCCGCCTATAAGCGGAATTGCCGCAATAAGCAAAGATTTAAGCTTAGTCATAAAAAAATTCCTTTCCTGGTTTTATATTTATAAGTATTAACCGAAATTGAAAAATATTCTCGTATTTTCTTTACATCCGTCATTAAATATGTTAAAATTAATTGGTGGTAGTATGCTTGAAAGAATAGTTTCGGTTCACGATATTTCGTGGTGCGGCGAATATTTTTACGGTAAAAAATTCAAAACCGCTATGAATATCAGTAAAGAGAGAGAATTTGTTTATGTTAAAGAGGGAAGTGCGGTTTTCACCGTAGACGGAAGGGCGTTTATCTTAAAACCGGGAGAGCTCCTTTTTAACGGAAAAAACAAAATAATAACTCAGTCTTCAACGGGAGAGGGCGCAAAGGTTATAATGTGTGCCTTTTCTGCAGATGCACCGTCGGTATTTGATTCCTCGGTTTTCAGGCTTAAAGCATCCCAGTATATTCATACCGAAAATATTTCAGCTCTTGCGCGGGAGCTTTCCGAAGGCAAAAAAAGTGAAAAGGCAAAGCTTCTTATTGCACTACAGATTGAAATCTTAATGACCGTTCTTGCGGATTCGGAATGTGTTTCCGCCTCTGCGGAATATAATGCACCGCTTTTTTCGGAGTTCGGAAAAATCTTTTCAACCGTAGAAGAAAATATAAGTGAAAAGCTTACTCTGCCTGTTATTTCAGATAAAACGGGCTTAAGTGAAGTGAATATAAAAAGAATCTGCAGAGAGTGCGGCGGATGCGGAGTATCGGAGCTTGTTTCGAAGCTTAAGCTCATCCGTGCAAAGGAGCTTCTTTCTTCAGGAATGAAGGCAAAGGAGGCAGCAGATGCCCTCGGATTTAAAAACAAGAACTATTTCAGCAGCTTTTTCAGAAGAGAAGAGGGAATAAGCTTAAGAGAATATAAAGGAATGAAGACCAATGAAGGAAATATATGAAAGAGCGGGGATTTCTCCCGAGGTTTATGAGCTTGGAGAAAGAGCCGTCGAAAGCCTTAAGGAAAAATTCGAAAAGGCAGATAAAACAGCAGAATACAATCAGCTTAAGGTTATTGAAGCAATGAGAAAAAACCGTGTTTCGGATGTTCATTTCATAACCTCAACGGGCTACGGCTATAACGACGAGGGAAGAGATAACCTGGAAAGAGTCTATGCAGACTGCTTCGGAACGCCTGCAGCACTTGTGCGACCTCAGATAACCTGCGGAACTCATGCGCTTTCCCTTGCACTTTCCGCAAATTTAAGACCGGGTGATGAGCTTTTATGCCCGGCGGGAAAGCCCTATGATACATTGGAAGGGGTAATCGGAATAAATGATGCCCCCTGTTCTCTGAAGGAATACGGAGTAAGCTACCGTCAGGTGGATTTATTGCCCGACGGGGAGTTCGATTATGAGGGAATAAGAGCAGCTGTGAATGAAAAAACAAAGCTAGCGGAAATTCAGCGCTCCAAAGGTTATCAGACAAGAGAAACCTTTTCTGTTGAAAAAATCGGAAGGCTTATAAAGTTCTTAAAGGAGCTTAAGCCGGATATAATATGTATGGTGGATAACTGCTACGGAGAATTCGTGGAAATAACCGAGCCTTCGCAGGTGGGCGCAGATATGATTGTGGGCTCACTCATCAAAAATCCCGGCGGCGGGCTTGCTCCCACCGGCGGATATATCTGCGGAACGGAGGAATGCGTTGAGCGTTGTGCTCACCGTCTCACCGCTCCCGGTCTCGGGGCAGAGGTGGGAATAAATATGGGAATCGTACGTTCCCTTTATCAGGGGCTTTTCCTTGCTCCCACGGTGGTTGCCGGAGCGGTAAAAGGGGCAGTTTTTGCCGCAAAGCTTTATGAAGATGCAGGGTTTAAGGTAGTGCCCTCATCATCAGAGGAAAGGCATGATATTATTCAGGCGGTAGAGCTTGAAACTCCCGAAGCACTCATTGCCTTCTGCAAGGGAATTCAGGAGGCGGCACCGGTGGATAGCTTTGTAAGTCCCATTCCCGATGATATGCCCGGATATGATTCAAAGGTTATAATGGCGGCAGGCGCATTTATGCAGGGAGCATCCATTGAGCTTTCAGCAGACGGGCCCTTAAGACCTCCCTATGCCGCATATTTTCAGGGGGGCTTAACCTGGAACCATGCAAAGCTCGGAATTCTTAATTCCGTTCAGAAGCTTTACGAAAAAGGACTTTTTAAAATTTAATCTTTTATAAGAGAAGCATCTTTTATAAGAGAAAATATAAATTTACTGACGTTGAAATTAATTTGAAACGGAAGATGCAGATAATTTATTAAGGTTGCATTTTTCGTGCAACCTTTTTTGTATATGGTGGTGATAATTTGAAAAAGCTTGCAGATAAATTATACCGTGAAGGAAATCTTAGTGATGAGGAGCTTCTTTCTCTCATAAAAAGCGGAGAGGATGCTGAGTATTTATTTTCCCTTGCAAGAGAGAAAAGAGAAGCGGTTTACGGTAAAGATGTTTATATAAGAGGACTTATTGAGATTTCCTGCTACTGCAGAAATAATTGCTATTACTGCGGAATAAGAAACGGGAATAAAACAGCAGAAAGATACCGTCTTGCTCCCGAAGAAATAATCCTTACAGCCGAAAAGGGATATGCTCTCGGCTTTCGCACCTTCGTGCTTCAGGGAGGGGAGGATGCCTTCTATACGGATGAAACCGTTGAATATATTATTAAAGCTATAAAGAAAAAGTTTCCCGATGCAGCAATTACTCTTTCATTGGGTGAGCGGTCTTATGAAAGCTATAAAAGGCTTAAGGAGGCAGGTGCAGACCGATACCTTCTCCGTCACGAAACCGCAGATAAAACCCATTATGAAATGCTTCATCCCGGGGAAATGAGCTTTGAAAAAAGAATGAAGGCTCTTGAAGATTTAAAGGAGCTTAAGTATCAGGTCGGTTGCGGATTTATGGTCGGCTCTCCCTTCCAGACCGATGAGCATATAGTAAAGGATTTAAGATTTATTAAGAAATTTTCCCCTCATATGGTAGGCATCGGCCCCTTTATTCCTCATTCGGCTACTCCCTTTAAGGATAAGCCGCCGGGAACCGTGGAAAAAACCCTTTATCTTCTGGCTGTAATCAGACTTCTTCTTCCGGAGGTTCTTCTTCCTGCAACCACGGCGCTGGGAAGTCTTGAAAAGGATGGAAGGGAAAGAGGTATTCTTGCCGGTGCCAACGTGGTGATGCCCAATCTCACTCCCCCCGACCAAAGGGAAAAATATTCCCTTTATAATAATAAGCTTTCAACGGGCTGCGAAAGTGCAGAAGGACTTTCCGCCCTTAAAGATAAAATATTAAAAACAGGCTACGAAATCGTGATTTCACGTGGCGACAGTAAAAAAGGAAAGGTGATATAAATGTATAATCCTAAATCATTGAAGGCAGAGGAATTCATTCATCACGGAGAAATTGAAGAAACTCTCCGTTATGCCGAGGAAAATAAGAATAATATTCCTCTTATTGACAGCATAATAGAAAAGGCAAAGGAAAGAAAGGGTCTTACCCACCGTGAGGCTTCGGTGCTTCTTGCCTGCGAAATACAGGAAAAAATTGATGAGGTATATAAGCTTGCCAGCGAAATCAAAGAGGATTTTTACGGTAACAGAATAGTTATGTTTGCACCTCTTTATCTTTCTAACTATTGCGTTAACGGATGTGTTTATTGCCCCTATCATCATCAGAATAAGCATATTCCCAGAAAAAAGCTTACTCAGGAGGAAATTGTAAAAGAGGTAACCGCCCTGCAGGATATGGGTCATAAAAGACTTGCCATTGAATCGGGAGAAGACCCTGTAAACAATCCCATCGAATATATTCTTGAATGTATAAAAACCATATACTCCATAAAGCATAAAAACGGAGCAATAAGAAGGGTTAATGTTAATATAGCGGCAACCACCGTTGAAAACTACCGTAAGCTCAAGGAAGCAGGAATAGGAACCTATATTCTCTTCCAGGAAACCTATCATAAGGAAAGCTACGAAAAGCTTCATCCAACGGGTCCCAAGCATGATTATGCCTATCATACCGAGGCTATGGACAGAGCAATGGAGGGCGGAATAGACGATGTGGGCTTAGGCGTTTTATTCGGTCTTGAGCTTTATAAATACGAGTTTGCAGGCCTTCTTATGCACGCTGAACATCTTGAAGCGGTTCACGGCGTAGGTCCCCATACTATCAGCGTTCCCAGAATCAAGAGAGCAGATGATATTGATCCCGAAGCCTTTGATAACGGAATCAGCGACGATATTTTTGCAAAAATCTGTGCTCTTATAAGAGTTTCCGTTCCCTATACGGGTATGATTATTTCAACAAGAGAAAGTCAGTCGGTAAGAGAAAAGGTTATCGGACTGGGGGTTTCCCAGATAAGCGGAGCATCAAGAACCAGCGTTGGCGGTTACTGTGAACCTGAACCCGAGGATGAATCCTCCGAGCAGTTTGACGTAAGCGATAAGAGAACTCTCGATGAGGTTGTTAAATGGCTTATGGAGCTCGGATATATTCCTTCATTCTGTACCGCCTGCTACCGTGAGGGCAGAACGGGAGACAGATTTATGACCCTTCTTAAAAACAGGCAGATTTTAAACTGCTGCCATCCCAATGCTCTTATGACTCTTAAGGAATTCCTCTGCGACTACGCTTCGGAGGATACAAGAAAAATCGGAGAGGCACTTATAGAGCGGGAAATAGAAAGAATTCCAAATCCCAAGGTAAAAGAAATTGCAATAAAAAATCTTGAAGCGATAGCAAGCGGCTCAAGAGACTTCAGATTTTAGAGGAGAAAGCTATGAGTCTTAATCAAACTCCCTCGGGAGAAAGAACCCATATCGGAATATTCGGAAAAAGAAACAGCGGAAAGTCAAGCCTTATAAATGCTGTTACAGGGCAGAAGCTCGCCATTGTTTCGGATGTGGCGGGAACTACCACCGATCCGGTTTATAAGGCGATGGAAATCCTTCCCTTGGGCCCCGTTATGCTTATTGATACTCCGGGGCTTGACGATGAAGGAGCTCTTGGCGAAATGAGAGTTGAAAAGGCGAAGCAGGTTCTTTCCAAAATACATATCGCCATCGTATGTGCAGATATAAGAGATGAATTGGGGGATTATGAAAAGGAGCTTATCGCCTCTCTTAAGGAAAGGGGGATTCCCTTTGCTCTTTGCTATACAAAAAAAGACCTTTACGGAGGCGAAAGAGAAAAGCTTTTTGAAAACCAGCTTGCCGTAAGCTCGGTAACCGGTGAAAACATAAATGAATTAAGAGAGCTTCTGGGGAATATGAAGCCCGATGCAGAAGAAAAATATCTTGTCAGAGATCTGATTTCACCGGGGGATACGGTGGTGCTTGTTATTCCCATAGATGAATCGGCACCGAAGGGAAGACTTATTCTTCCTCAGCAGCAGACAATAAGAGATATTCTTGATGCAGGAGCTTATTCATATGTTACCGGCGTGGAGGAGCTTCCCTTTGCAATTGCGAATATGAAGAATAAGCCTGCACTTGTTATTACGGACAGTCAG
>JAZQFU010000201.1:0-2156 GCA_045539675.1 Clostridia bacterium
AAAAACAGAGTATATTCCGAGGATATGTTTTCTTCGGTGGAATGCGGAAGCTTCACCTTTGTTTCTTCCGAAAGCAGTAAAAACTACAATATTCTTTATATTGAAGAATATGAGAATATGATAATCGGTGCGGTAAATAAAAGTGAAATGGCCGTTACAAATGAACTGAATGCTTCGGAAAAGCTTAAGCTTCTTCCCGAAGAAAGTGACTATGTGATTATAATTGATGAAAACGGCGGAAAAGCAGATTTTTCGAAGCTTACCAAGGGCAGCAGTATTTCATATTTTGATTCGGATGAATATAAAAAGGTATTCATAAATAAGTCTTCGGTAACAGGCGAGCTTAAATATACCGGGGATGACGTTATAGGGGTTGGAGATACCTCATACGAGGTTGTCGGAGAAGCTTATGAAAAGCTTTCCACTCTTTATCCCGGAGAAAACTATGAATATGTGTTTGACCGCGACGGAAGAGTATTTTATATCTCGGATGCATACGGATTAATGAAAAATTATATGTATTTTGTTTATTCAAAGTCAAGTGTAAATCCTCTGAACAGCGAAATAAACGTGAAGCTTTATGACGTAAAAGAGGGGATAATGAAATCTGCAAGGATAAGTGAGCAGCTGACCGTTAACCGCGAGCCTGCAAATAATATTACCCACGAACGTTTTTCGGAGCTTCTTTCCGAGCCTCAGCTTATTGCTGTTGAATATAATGCTGACGGGGAAATAAATGAAATTGAAACGGCAAAGCTTGCAGATGAGTATCCTGAAGGTAAGGACGGAATAGTAAAAACCACCCATGAGTCAAGAAATTATGTGGGAGGCAGTCTTAATTGCTTTGATCTTTATGATTATCTTTCCTCTTCATCTATGGTTCTGAGTGTACCCTCGGATTCTTCAATAACCGATGAAGCATATTATTCCTCCGGTACACCGTCTTCCTATTTTGATTCCGGTGATTCATATACCGTGAGTCTTTATAAGGCTTCAAAGGAATCAGAGTATGTAGACATAGTTTTACGAAAAGCAGCGGCATCAAATGCTGTAGGGGTATCTGTAACCACTCCAATTTCGGTTGTTACAAGAGTAACTGAAGGAAGAAATGAAGACGGCGAAGCCGTTATGAAGGTATATATTATACAGAACGGCAAGGAACAGATTCTTGAATACATAAAATCCGATAATCTTTCAGACAGCGTAGGAACCGCAGAGAATCCGCGTTCGGTAAGCTTCAGCGATATTGCTCCCGGTGATGTTATCATAACGGGCATTAACGGAAGGGGAACAGTCGGTAACTTCCGTTGCCTTTATAAGTATGAAGACAGAAGCTACTACGACCGTTTCAGCTCGGAAGCAAATGCAGGTGCATATTACAGAATTCTTCAGCGAACCGTTACGGATATAAGCACCAATTTCATAACTCTGGAAAAAGAAGGCACAAAGCCCGTAAGAGTGCTTCGCTCTGCAATAAATACGGTAACTGTAAGCTCCAACGGAGTAGCAACCTTTGCAAAATTCGGTAATACGGATGATGTGGAAATTGGTGATGAGGTAATTTTCCAGACCATTTCCAAGAGTCCTAAATTCCTTGTTGTCTTTAAATAATTAAAAATATAAGGAGGCAAAAAAATGAAAAAGTTTCTTTCAATGCTGATTTGTCTGTCTATGATTCTTTCATTGACCGGCATGCCATTCGCCCTTGCGGCGGATGCAACCACCGATGGAATTCCGGATAGCACCGTTATTTACGAAACAAACGGTAATATTTCCGTCGGCTGCGAATATTCCCTCTGGAATAATTACTGGATTCAATTCACACCCAAAGGCGTTAACAAGCTTATGCAGATTTACGCTCTTTACATCGACAGCAAATATGCGACAAAGCCCACATCTGCTATCGCTACTTCAGAGTCTGATTGGGTTGGTCCCGTAAAGTTCCGTGCTGATGGCTCCTCGGATACCACAAACGAGTGGACAGGCGGCGCACACGGCTGGGATGATAACACAGTTGCTTCCGCATACACTGAAAGTGTAACCTTAAAGGTTGACGGTGTTGCAATTGGAAAGCCTGCGGAGGCAGACCTTACTCTTACGGGTAAGGTTGTTGAAATTACCGTTGTTAACCTTCTTAAAGCGGGAAATGACCGTGA
>JAZQFU010000202.1:0-11042 GCA_045539675.1 Clostridia bacterium
CAAGAAGTATTTCAATATTTTCAAGACTTTGGTTTTTAAGAGAATCTATGCATCTTTTCAGATATTTTTCTGAATTATATACAGGAACAATAATACTGACCTCCGTCACATTCACATTCTCACCTCTCCATAAGCTTCTTATACTCATCAATCAGAATATTGCAGTATTCCTCAACACTTAAAATGCTCTCTTTTTCCTTTTGGCAATTATCCTTGATAATTCTGTAGTACTCATCGTCCTCAACTGTTTTTACGATGGCTTCGGAAATCACTTCAGGTGTTGCTTTTTTAACAAGAGTGCCTGTTAAACCATCCTTGACCAGCTCCGCCATTCCTCCGCTTGCCATTGTTATAACAGGTACTCCCATTGAATGGGCTTCAAGAATTGAAAGCGGACAATTTTCGTAACAGACAGAAGGCAACAACAAAGCTTTTGCCTTTCCCATAAGGTCTGTAAGCTTATCTCCCGTGAGAAATCCGACAAGCTGTATATTTGGAATGTTTCTTAGAAGCGATTCATCGGGGCCGTTTCCTGCAATAACAAACTTATAGTCAGGAAGAAGCTTTGCAGCAGCTGCAATATTCTCAATACCCTTTTCTTTCGACAGTCGTCCTACATAAACAATATAGTCCTCAGTCTGAAAGCTCCTTTTGGAAAATTTGTCTTTATCTATAAAATTATGTATTGTTTTTGTTTTCCCGATATAGTATTTTTTAGCAGAGATAAGCTTGTTTGCAAGAAAATTGCTGGGACATATGAAAAGATCAACCTTCTTATACGTATTAAGTGCAGAATAAAGAAAGGCTTCAATACACCCTATAATGCTCTTGGCTGCTGATCCGTGAATACACTTATTCCTGACGCAATGAAAATAGTTTCCGCCGATACACTTTTCGCAGGGTTCGTTTTTTCCGAAGTTATATAAAAGATGGTTGGGGCATATCATCTGATAATCATGAACCGTCTGTACAAGCGGAATACCTTTTTTCTTTACAGCATATATAATCGAAGGCGTAAGCTGAAAATTTATATTATTCATATGAACAATATCCGGCTTGAAGCATTCAATGACTTTACGTATTTTTCGTGCTGCTTCAAGGGAATAAATTATTCTGAAGGGATATAAAAATCTTTCGTAGCCTTTCGAATGAAAATTCATATTGGATGTATATTGACTTGCAGAATTTCCTACCTTGTTTTTTTCATCGAACATCCCGAAGTATTCAACCTCGTGGCCGAGCTTACATAACTGCTCGCCCAGATAAAGCATATAACTTTCACTTCCACCGCGAGGATATAAGAATTTATTTACCATTAATATCTTCATAGTAACGATTCAGCATTCCCTTCTTCTTTCTTTTGCAGTACGTATCCAAAAAGCTTTTGTTCGGTTCTATGAACTTTTTCATCCAACCCGTTTCCTATCATAAGTATAGCGAGAACACCTGTCAGCAAAGGATAATTCATTGTATTATCTGTTGTTGATACAATTATAAGATAAAGGGTGAGCATAAGTGAAATGATTGCATTATCTGTTTTACCCTTTCTGCCAAAATACAAAGTTCGTACAAGAGTCATTGAAAAAAGCCATATAATATATCCCCAGAAGCCTAAATCAATGAAATGCTGAAGAAAGTCATTATGAACTGAAGCAACTCCAACATTCATAAATGTGTTAAGCTGATAGGTAAGAAAACCTATTCCGTGCCCCATAAAATCGGGGCTGAATTCATAAAATTTATCAACAGCATTATATATTTCAACACGCCCGCTTGTATTTATTCCTGCTTTTTCCAGAAACTCAAAAGCATCCATCTTTATAAGTGCGATATACGCAATCAGCAAAACAATCATAACCAGGGAAATGATAGTTACAAGTATGCCTGCTGTTTTATAATTATAATGTGCAATAAACTTCAGTATGTACCCTACCAAAAGAGCTATTGCAATAGCGATAAAAGCAATTCGCTTGAATGCCGCCAGAAAACAGAAAAGACTGAAAAAGAGAAGGATGAAATAGATAATATCTTTTCTGGGCTTATATGCCATATAAATAATATATGCTCCAAGGCAAAAAGCAAGCTCATGTATTTCTGCCTGAACTATAATATCACCGGTTTCACCGGCGAAAGTAATTATAAGTGTTACAAATTCCGAGAAAAATGCAGCAAGTCCGTTCTCGGCTACAATCGTCAATATCATCATAAGATTGGCAATCAGAATGGCAATAAGATTATACCATATTCCATTTTTCCCGAAAATGTATAATATCGCAGCGGTTCCCAAAGCAAATGAAAGCATATTGGAATAAACAAACGAGCCGGAAAGACCTCTGGAAATAACTCCCGTATCCACTGTTTCAACAAACCATACAAACAGCGAAACAACTGTTGTTACCGCAAGTGGAATACTGTATACGCATGCCTCTTTAAACAACGTAATGCCTCTTGGAATATCAGGCTTAAAGAGAAAAAGCAATATTGCGGAGAAGGCAAGAACAAGCGCAAAGGCATGACGGTATGTTACATGGAGTCCGATATCTATATATTCATTGAGAAAATAATACATCATTACGGCTACAACCATAAAATATAATGCCTTGGCTTTCTCAAGAATTTTATTCTCCATCGCTTGCTGCCCTCCTTTTATAGCTTATAATCTTATATTTTGCTTTTATCTTTCAGATCGGAGATATAACTTTTTTTATTTGCAATTGCTTCAGAAAGAAGCTTTCTTGCAGTTTTATTTTCTTTAAATGTTTCGGAAATGCCTATCTTATATTCAATAACAACATCACGTAATTCTTCTCTTTCATCAAGACGCAGTCTGAATATTCTCATTATATCCTCAACGGTAATGAAATCCGCTTCTTCAACAATCATAACAAAGCTTCCGTTTCCGTTATAAATATATTCTGTTTTTGTTTTTCCGAAAGCTTCTTTGATATATCCCGTAAACATTCTGATAATTTCGTCTCCGGTATTTCTTGAGTATTCTGAATTAATATGCAACAGATTGGAAATATCTGTCATACAATATACCACACCGTCGTCAAGAAGCTTTTTATCCTTGGATTTCAGGTATTTATCAAGGTATGCTCTGTTATAGAATTCTGTAAGATGATCGGTATAAAAAACATAATTAATGATATCTCCTGCCCTGCCAAATACTATTGCGCTTCCGCAGCAGAGAATCATAAGGAAGAAGAATGCGATTGCTGTATAGAGAACTACGTTAACACTTTCCCTTACAGATGCTGAAGATAATACTGAGATATAACTTGCCCCGAGATATTTATTATATTCATCATTGGTTTTCATTGTAGTCTCATAGAGAGCAGTCAGTTTTTTCAGAAGATCATTAATTTCATTTTCAATATCATTTCTTACCTTTTCATACTCCGGATTACAGAGCTCCGCACACGTCTTTTCTGAAGTCCGGCATACTCCACCGCAGTTTCCGGAACAGTTTGTGAAGGTTTCCAGAACGTATGCACAGTATGCAGAATCAATAATGGCATGCTCACGGCTTTCGTTGCGGTCGCGCCAGCTGTATATCAGCTCATCATATGTAACAGTCTGGTCACCCACGTAATCCTGTACATTTCTTTCGTGAAGATTATCAAGTATATACTCGTATGTTATGTTTGTATTACCCGACTCTCTCATTTTTGTTACGTAAGCATCAATTACATCAACAACATCAGCAACAATACTTTCATCTTTCACATTGGAAATATTGTTGTTATCTATCCTTGTGGTATAGTCGGAAACAAGAACATCTTTGTTTTTTGTAATCTGATATTTATAAATTTTCGAAAAAAGAGATGAAACCTTAACCTGTCTTAAATAATTAAAGTCATCAGCAAGCTCTGCGAAAGATACTCCCGTTTCTGAGGAACGATAATAATTATTCTGATCAATTCTCTGAAAAAGAGTATTAAGGGTACTGTCGATTCCCGAGTCAATTGCTTCCATCATTTCGATAAAATCGTAATCGTTTTTATCAATATTCTCTATAGTATTATTCGCAGGTGCAACATTAACGTATTTCTGACTGAACTGTTCAAAATATACATCAAGAGTTTCATCAAGAATGGTTCTTGCAAATTCTGGGCCTTCACCGCTTGTAGCCGCAAAGGAAACTATAAACGTGCTTGGTTTGTATACGTATTCTTCGCCTTCTTCTAGCTTGGCATCCTTCTGAGCAACCTTATCTTTGTCTTCAATAGGAGTGATATTTATTCTCGATATCAGGCTATCTACGGAATAAATGCCCGCCAGACCCATTTTATCAACAACCTTCGACATAACTGCCGACGACTTAATTTCATTGACATCAAGCTTTTCTCCCGTGGGAGCAAAACCTTTTTCCGCCTGCTCATCATTATAATGAATTACTTCCGATGCAATATATGTATTTGAACTTGAAAGCTTGAAATAAACTGCATAGGTTGCCAGAAGGCATATAATTACAATCAACGGCAAAAGCTTTTTTAAGTATCTTAAAATCTGAAAACTTTTCATATTGAACCTCCTTTTGTAATCTATGCCTTTTTAGGGAATTTTCCCGAAATACGATGAAGCATAAGCGCAAGATAAGCCAGTATTGCAAATATCACAAGTCCTTTTATTTCATTTACAACCGAGGTAACATATATTGCTACTGCAATACACTGATTCATTTTGTGACGTGAATATTCACGGCCGGCTGTTATTGCTTCTTTTTCATATTGTTTTATATTTCTGTAAATAGAATCAATTAACTCATCCGCAGATGCATAGTATTCGGCATCCTGATTATTTCCGTTCATTTTATCAATAATCAGATTGTTATTCATAATTTCTTTTTCATTAGAGGCAACATAATCACTGAAGGTTGTTGCCATAACAGATAGCTCATCCACTCCCACCTTGGTTCTTCCCATATAATACTTCCCGGATTTATCCCAGGTAGGCACAAGAACAACTCTTGTCATCTCCTCGCTATACATCTCAATAGCCTGATTACAGAGAGTGTATGAAGCGAAATTCTTCTGTCGGTCAAAATCTGTATTTTTATTCTGATATATCAGTCGGTCAATATATTCTTTTTCATTTCTTACAATTCCGTTCTGCAGAATAAGCGCTCTGAGATTCTGATTAATCTGTGTTTGTTCAAACTGATATACTTTTGTGGCTATGGAGTTAAATGTGCTTCCGTTTTCGGTAACAAAGCTGGGATTCTTTTCAGCCATGCCGTAAAGATAATTGAGTATTGCCATTGTTTCTTTTTCAAGATATGAAACAATATCCATATATTCCATTTTTTCAAATTCAGGTTTTTCAGCATCCAGGCTGAAGTTATCGGTATATTTTTCTATGTAGTATTCCTTATACGCCGCAGTTATAAGCTTTATAACATTTTCTGAATCCAGGTGCGCAGTATCTTTTGAAGCATGATATTCAACAGCGAATTCCGTTGAAATATGATACTGATTTTCATCACCTACGCCACCCTGAACACAGGGATAAACACAAAGACAGTTCTTGAGCTCCTTCACCGTAACATTCTCCAGAGCCCCCTTCTCTATTGCTCTTTTTACAACTTCATCACTTATGATTTCAGCCATATTATATCTGGTTCCGTTCGAATTAAGTGCCTGCGAGGCTTCGGAATAATTAAGCGAAATTACCGCATAAACATTCTTTTTCAAATCATAATGATTGAAAATCCCGTATATCAAGGTCGTTACGAAGCAAATCAGAATAATCCATGCATTGAAATAATCTGCATTCTTAAAAATTTGCATACGCTCTGTTCTGTTTGCATTTTTTAAGCGCAAAAGTATTTTTACGGCAGATAATGCAAACAATACCAAAACAACCAATATAATTAATTTGCGAATTATACCTGTAAGCATTTTACTTTTCCTCCCGGTATCAGAATTTGTTTATATCAATCACAACAAGCTCCGGCTGGTTATTAATACGCAGAACATTTGAATTCTCAAGACCCGAGCTTACAATAAGAGGACTTCCTGCAGTATCATATCTTCCGTAAACAAAATCACCGTTTCGTTCCGGAAGAATTCCACCCTCATGCGTATAGAAAGGTCCGAACAGAGGAATTCGTATAACCCCACCGTGAGTATGTCCGCAAATCATAAGATCACCCCAGAATTCAGGCTGAAACTCTTCGAAGATAAACGGTTCATGAACAGCTGTAATCTTGAGATTATCCTTGTTTTCGTTGATATAACTGTTAAACGCATTTCCGGAATATGACCAGAAAGATGACGGATTAGAAGTCAGCACTCCGTATATATCAACACTCATTGTTTTCACACGTATGGTATCAATTTCATTCTTGAGAACCCTGAATCCGGATTCCTCAAGACGTGATTCAAACGCATCTTCCATATTGAGCAAGGCAGATTCATCACGGCTGCTTTCATCAAAACCGAATTTTTCATCAAGGTTTTTCTCATTCAGCGTAAAGCCGAATACCCCTTCAACTTCATTGTTTCCGTATATATAATACGAAGGTGCAATTGATGAAAAAGCCTCCCCCAGCGAGACAATTGATTCCACATCATCGGAAGGGATGTCTGTCATATCTCCTGTGCATATTATAATATCCGGCTTAAGAGCGGCAACTCTTGTTTTGAGTTTAATATTATCCTTACCGTAAGATGAACCATGCAGATCAGACAGATGTACAACACGTACACGGCTGTCTGCTTTAATGCTGCTTGTACTGTAAAATGTTTCTCTGAATGTCCTGTTACCTATATAATTACACATAACAATAAGAACAGCAGCAGCAATACAAACAAACATCAAACCTATAGCAAAGAATTTTACCGCTTTGATATTCTTTTTGACTTCGGAGCTTAGTCTGTTTCTTATTTTTTTCCCGGTTATCTTTATTTTTCTTCCGTCTCCAAGTATGGAATAAATACAGGATGAAACGGTCATTTTACATTCTTTTTTAAAATTACCTACGCTTTCTGTTCCGTGGTAAATAATATTAACCGTTTTTTCATCAAAGCTTTCAATCTCAAACGTATCCGCCCATTTTTCATACAGTCTTTCAGACACAAGTTCTTTGAAGAGCTCCTGCACTTTTTCCTGTACCACATCTATATTCTCATTGTTATATCTGTTTTCCATATTAACATACCCTTACTTTTATTTTTTATATAAAACACAAGTTTTTTCTGCGACATCCATCCAGTTATATTTTCCGAGAATAAACTCATCCGCACCGTCTTTTAAGTTATTTACAAGCGCTTCATTACTACATAAAGTCCGGAGTTTTTCAGTCAGATCATCGATATCGGACTTTTTAAAATACATTGCTTTTTCTTCTGCAACGGAAGTATTTTCAGGAATATCTGAACATAGAAGTGCATTTCCGTATGCAAGGGCCTCAAGAAGGCTTAAAGACATACCTTCCAGATCAGACGGCAGCACATTAAGATATGTATTTGAATATATCTCGTTCAGAGTATCCCCCGAAATAAATCCTGTAAAAACAATATTGGGATTATGACCGGCTTTTTTTCTGAGCATTTTAACATAATCATCAGTATCGCTTGTATCTCCGGCTATGACGAGCTTTTTATCCGTTTCGATTCTGTTATAGGCATCAATCAGATAATGGATTCCTTTTTCGGCAGTAAGTCGTGAAACAACTGAAATATATCCATTTTTTACGAGGCCGTATTCCCCGGTTATAAAATCTGCATCTGCTTTCTCGGGACGGCTTATTCCGTTATTGATAACAACAGTTTCACGTCCGTATGTTTCCTTGAAATACTCACGTGCGGATTCACTTAAAACGATAACTTCGTCGGCGTATTTAGCAAGAATCTTTTCTCCGAACTTGATATACTTTGATGCAAAACCTTTGCCCCATTTTTCTCTCTGCCAGTCAAGACCGTGAACTGTAGCTATACATTTTTTCCCGAACAGCTTTGGTATCCACAATGCCGCGCAAGGGCCTTCTGCGTGAAAATGAATTACATCATAATCTCCAAAGGAAGCAGCTATCGCCGCCGTAAAAGAT
The DNA here is from genome assembly GCA_045539675.1 of Clostridia bacterium. Classification (GTDB taxonomy): domain Bacteria; phylum Bacillota; class Clostridia; order UMGS1840; family HGM11507; genus JAZQFU01. The sequence continues at coordinate 8,054 of JAZQFU010000202.1, forward strand.
GCAATCATAGCTGCAAAACCGCGAAAATTAACCGTCGGAGCATTTTTTAATCTGACTCCTTTATATGTATCAGATTTAATCAAATCTGTATATTCATTTTCAACCTTATCGGAAGAACGGTTGTAGCACGTAACCTCTATTCCTTTTTCAACAAGAATCGGACATAATGTTGTAAGAACGTTTTCAATGCCTCCGCGCCTTGAAGGAACTACCTTATGCCCTATCATTGCAACCTTCATTTCTACCACTCCGAAAACTTTTATCTTCCTGTTGCTGTAAGCATAACAACAGGAGTTTTAAGCATAATTTTAATATCATTTAAATACGATCTTGTTTGTATGTATTCAATATCCATTTCTACCCATTCCTCAAAGGGAACATCATTTCTGTTTTTATGAATCTGCCATGTGCAGGTTATTCCCGGTGTAACAAGAAGACGAAGTCTCTGATAATCAGTATAATGCTTTACTTCTCTCGGAAGCGGAGGTCTCGGCCCAACAAGAGTCATATCGCCTTTGAATACATTGAAAAACTGCATGAGCTCGTCAAGAGATACCTTCCTTAAAAATCTTCCTACCCGGGTTATACGGGGATCCTCTTTCATTTTGAATACGGGACCATCCATTTCGTTTTGCTTAATTATCTCTTCAAGCATTTTATCTGCATCTTTTTTCATAGTCCGGAATTTATACATATAAAATTCCTTGCCGTGACGTCCCACCCTGATCTGCTTATAAAACGGTCCTGCTCCGGGATCGTCGATAACAATAACAAGAGCAATAATAATCATAAGCGGAAGAAAGAAAAGCAAAATCAAAGTAGCAAAAAATATATCAAAGAGTCTTTTTCTCTTCCAGTATGTTGAATATGATTTTTCTATAATCGCTTCAAGCTTCTTTTTTGTTTTTTCATCAACTTTTTCCTGATCTATATAGGGCATTAAAAGTCACCGCTTTCTTTTAATTTCATTACTGAGTTAAATTCGGTTTTTCGGTTTTCTGATATATAGAATTTTTCAAAAACAAGGTTTTTTTCTTTGAAATTTACTTCGTGTTTTTCGGCATATCCCGGATGAAACAGCACTTCAATATCAGCATTTCTTTTCCGTGAAATTTTTATATATTCAGGTAATATTTTCCTGATTCTTCTTTCGTCCATTTTACCTGAAAAAAGGATGCCGAAAAAATATGAGACCGGAATTTTCAGGTTAATTGCATACTTCTTATTAATTAACCAGAAAAATCTGAGTGTAAATTGCTTAACACAATTTATCAAGCTGTAGGAAAGGTATAATTCCGGATGCTTTATAAACGGCAATATGGGTTCTGCAGGAATTCTTATATATTCAGGCAAAATTTTTTCTTCTTTCAGAATTTTAATAAGAGTTTTGAATACTTCCGGTATCATATGTGTATGCTGATGACTGTCAACACAGAAAGGGATGCTTCCGTTTATAGCGTTTTGCCAATATACAACCTGAGCTTTAAGCTCTTTGTACACCTGTTTCTCAAATTCTTTTCTTTTTAGAATACTGAGCTTTAAAAGCCCGCCGAATGTATGAATAAAATTGCCGTCCTGATTTACAAGTAAATTAATTTCGGTGGGATCTGCCATACATTTTCCTTCGACCAGATTAAGATGAAGTGATATTCTTATCCCTTTGTATTTTATCAAATCCTCTAATCCGTCATTTATATTCGGAAACACACTTACCTTGTTCAGAATACCATCGTCAATGCATTTTTTAATACGTTCTGATGCTGCATCACATAAGCCATAATCATCAGCGCAATAGTAAATCACTTTTTTAATCCCTCCGAGCTGAGCTTAACAATCAGAATATTGTCAAGTACAGCAATGCTTCCGTCTTTTGGCCATTTATTCATACTTTTTATTCTTTCATCAGTTAAAAGCTTTTTCTTCTCTTCTCCGCTGATAAATTCATAGTTCAATTCGCAATAATCGGAAAGAGCACTGCATAACACACTCTGATGAACCGTTTCATCATCTGCACGGATAATATAGCCGTCGGTTATTCCTGTTATCTCAGGATTAAGGTTAACGCTGTATTTTTCACTGTTTTCAAGAGCTCCGACAACAAGAATTTTTTTACAGTTATCATATCCCGGGGTCTGTTCAATACGGTCTGCAATACGAATAAGCATTCCGTTGGTTTTTTCATAGGCTATCTGGGCTTTGTGATAGCTCACATTGGCTATAACAACCTGATTGGCAATTAACAGCAAAGCTGTAATCAGAATGCACCAGCATTTAATTTCTTTAGTCTTTTCAGAAGAGTCGTCCCCTCTTTCATAAAGACCGAGAAAAAACATATAAAACACAGAATATCCCATAAGCATCAGATTATGATAATCAATCTCTGCATTGGCAAAAGCTAAAATTCCGGCCCCTATTATTAACATAGCTCCCAAAAAGACTATCGTACACAAGTATAAAGGCTTTTTATACAATTCATTTTTTACAGAATACTTAACGTAGAAAATAATTGTAAATAACAATATAAAAACATTTAAAATAATATAAAAATTTAATCCGCCCGATAAATCAAAGAAAAATTTAATAAATGTTTCCTTGATAACATAAAGCGAACCTGCCAGGTTCATTTCCGATAATGATGCTGAAGAATTTATTCCCTGATAATCAAGTAATTCAACCGAAAAAAGACACATAATGATTTTAAGAATTATTCCGTAAAGCAGAACACCAAAAATTCCGGTTAAAAGCATTCTGAATATTTTTCTTCCCAGTATCTTAAGATTCTCACCTTTAAAAACAATCTCGTCGATAAGCTTATAAAGAACAAGCATTACCGTTACGGTTAGATATGCCTGATAAATTCCTGCTGATAAAGCTATAAGAACGGCGGGAAGTATTATCCCGGGCTTTTCGGCGGTCATATAATATGCCGCTGCTACAGAAAGAAAAAATGCTACACTGTATCCGTCTGCCACATAGTTATACATCATAA
>JAZQFU010000203.1:0-7342 GCA_045539675.1 Clostridia bacterium
ATATTTTCATTTGCTGATTTTCTTGAAAATCAGGTATTGCAAAATCCCTTTAAGTCTGCTATAATCAAGAAAACAGCTTAATTTTTACCGGAGGTAACGAAAAATGGTGAACTTTACCGATTTTGATATTACAATAGATAAAATCACCTGGTTTTCCGAGCAGAACAACATCAGGGAATGGAAATACAATGCTATGGCGCATCCCAGCACCTACCGTCCAAACTATTACAGCTTAAGATTCATAACCGAAGGAAGCCAGAAAACCATCAGAGGAAAAGACCCGATGTATATTCAGGGCAAGGGAGCTTTTATTCTCCATACCTCGGAAAGACTTCCTTACAAATCATTCAGCAACGAGCTTCCCTACAGATATTCGCAGATTTATTTTTACACAACCTCTCCCTTTCCCGAAGAGATTTTCACTCACGGACTTTGTGAGCTTATGCCAAAGGAAACCGAGCGTATTTCCCTGCTCTTTCTGAAGGCACACGAAGTTTATTTATCCAAAGCACCTTTGTGGAAGCTTGAAATGAAAGCCATACTCAATGAGCTTCTTGTTATTTTCTTCAAAGCATATAACTATAAGGATATTAAGCGTTCAATCCCCTCTCTCGCAAGAAACGCCGCAGATATAATTACGAAAAACGTTACCGATAAAAACTTAAGTGTTTCCGAAATTGCAAAATCTCTTTACGTTTCGCCGGAGCATCTTATAAGAACCTTTCGTGATGCATACGGAGAAACTCCGAAGCAATATATCACCAAGCTCAGGCTTCAGAGAGCTTCGGAGCTTTTAAAATCAACTCAGAGCCCCATTGCTGAAATTGCGGAAACCTCGGGATTTTCCAGCGTTTTTCATTTCAACAAAACCTTTAAAACCCATTTTGATATGACACCTTCCCAATTCAGAAAGCAGAAAAATCCGGAATTTTTATTTTAAAAAACGAGGGCGTATCTCAAAAATATTTTTGAGATACGCCCGTTTTTAATATTTTCCAATCAGTATTTCATCAAACGCCCGCTTCGGCACACATAAGGTTTCGCCGTCAAGGAAATATTTTACGTTTCCGTCTTTCATTTCAACCTTCTTTGGTTTCTCCATAGGATAACCCATAGCAAGCACGCAGGAAACCTTAAGGTGAGAAGGAAGCTTAAAAAGCTCCGATATTTTTTCACGGTCTACCGCACCCATCCAGCAGGTTCCTATTCCATCCTCCAGCGCCCCGAGAATAATATTCTCAACCGCTGCCCCAACATCCATATCAATTCCGTTTTCTCTTACGGATGAATCAGCAAGAACAATAATATATGCCGTAGGCTCTTCCCCGTTTTTCGGATTATATTCCGGTGCAAGATAGCCTGCCCATTTAACAAGAGGGAAAACCTTATCGGTATATTCTTTTTCAGATACGGTTATATATTTAAGCGGCTGAAGATTCGCACCCGAAGGGGCAACCGATGCAAGCTCAACATATTTTTCAAGAAGAGCTCTCTCAACGGGAGTCTGCGAAAACTTTCTTATGGTTCTTCTTTTTTCGATAAGCTCTTTTACAGTCATTATAAAACTCCTTATAAATAATTCAGGATGGCGCTAAAATAAGCGCCACCCATTTATTACATTTCGTAAACCCTGATATTTATACTTTCATTTTCTCTTTTGCCCGTAACAAGCTTGAACTGATAGGAATCATTTACGGTTTCATCAAGAGTAATTACTGCATCTTTACCGGGCTTTTCGCCTTTTTTCGCAGAATAGAACTGAGCACCGTTAAAGATAAGAAGCTCGTACGAATCAATTCCCTCGCCGTTGAATTTAATTGTATTGAAGGGGAAGAGACCGCCTATCATAACGGTAACACCGTCATCATTGAAAATAAGCTCTGCGCTGGGATTGGTTACTATATCAAACTTTTCTCCGGGCGCTTCTCTTTTTTCTTCCTTATCATAGCCGTTTCCTTCAAAATCATAAAGACCGAATTCACGGATTACGGGAGCTGCACCTGCACCGTATATGTTGATTCTTATTTTTTCGGTGGTTATCTTTTCAAAGTTAACCGCCTTCTTATAGCCTATGGATTTTTTATCTGCAATAAGCTTCCATTCACCGTCAATAAGAGCTTCGAAGGTAAATCCGTTTACTCTTATTCCAAGCTCGATATATTCACCTATAATAAAGGTATCAAAGGTTGCCGGCGCCGGAAGAGTAAGCTCAATCACGGGATTTATGTTATCATCCAAAGCCGCATAAACAGCATCGTAATTCCCGTTAATGATATTATCGGGAGAATAGCCTTCTCTTACACTGTCTGCAGTAACGGTTGCGTTTGCCGCAAAGTTTACTGCAAGAGCCTTTGAAACGATTTCATTTGCTTTTATTGCATTGGCACTATCAAGCTCGTGAACAATTCCCCTTCTGTCAGGCGGGAAATTAAGGAGCATAAGTGCACTGCTTCCAACCGAATTGAACCACAAATCAACGAGCTGACGGGGAGATTTTACAAAGTAATCCTGATTCTTATGATAGAACCATCCGGGACGGATTGAGGTATCAACCTCTGCGCAGATAAATCTTTCTCCGCCGAAGTTTCCCGTTCTCATATTTGCGGTGATTTCTTTTTCAACATTTATGGGATCAATAGTAGGATAATGAGGATCTCCGCATTTTCCCGCTTCGTTTCCTATCCAATGCAATTCAACGTAGTTGGTTGCACCGAGAGAACCGAAAATTGCCGCATCGGGCTGATAATTTCTTATGGTATACGCCCAAAGTCCCCAGTCATAGGGAGTTTCGGTGCTTCCTGCACCGTCCCACCATATCTCGTCTATTTTTCCGTAGCCGGACATAAGCTCGGTTAACTGATTATTGAAATATTTACTGTATTCATCGCTTCCCCAATACTGAGAATTTCTGTCCCAGGGTGAAATATAGATTCCCACCGCAATTCCGAATTCATGGCAGGCATCGGTAAATTCACGCACAAGGTCGCCCTTACCGTCCTTATAAGGACTGTTTTTAACACTATGCTCTGTGTATTTACTGGGCCAGAGGCAGAAGCCGTCGTGATGCTTAACCGTGAGAATCGCAAGTGCAAAGCCTGCCGCCTTGATGGTTCGTATCCACTGGCGAACATCAGTTTCGGTGGGATTGAAGATGCTTTCATCTTCGGTTCCGTTTCCCCATTCAAGATTTGAAAAGGTATTTACTCCGAAGTGAAAAAATGCCTTTTTGCCGAATTTTTTAAAATGGTTAATCTGTCTTTGGGAAGGGAGCGCACCGTAGGGGGCAATATTGGGTATCATAAATTTTTCCTCCTGTTTACTGAATATCATATTTCAGAATAAAATCTATAATCGGCGTATTATCCTCAAGGCTGTGAGGATGATGATCGCAACCGGGCTTTAAGTGAGTTTCAATGATTGCACCGGCTTCCTCATAAGCCTTTTTTATATATATTCCGTTTTCATCATAGGGAACTACTCCGTCGCTGTCTCCGCAAACGAGACAAACGGGAATATTAAGCTTTGCAAGCTTAGGAAGTCTGTCCAAAGGGTGATCTCTGAAAGAAATAAGCTCCTCAAGGCTCATTCCTTTTGCATCGGCAAACTCCTGATAATTAATTCCTCTGCCCTTTCCGATTCCTGCAGGGCAGGAAAGAAAGTTAACCACGGGAGCATCAAGATAAAGCACCGAAACATACTGAGGATAATCGGTTGCAAAATAGATTCCCTGCATTCCGCCGCAGCTCATTCCTATGATAACACATTTCTCGCTTACGCCGTAGTTCTTTATCATATACTCTGCAAGCTCTGCTCTTCTTTTATTATCCTCTTCACAGTACCATCTTGTTTTGCTTGTTACGTGAGCAACATAGTATCCGAGTTCAAGAAGCTTAAGCTGAACCCCGGGAAATGCAGGAAAGTATTCGGTTTTAAGAGCCCATTTTCCATTTGGTTTCTTTGGATGGACTATAACCGCCTCCATTCCGCCGATTTCGATTTTTTCAAGGTCATATCCGTTATAATTTTCCATAATACACTCCTAAAATATGTTTATCATCATTTCGTACATACCGTAAACTATCGCAAATACGTAAAACAGAACTGCAATGGCTGCAAAAATTCCGTAAAGCACAAATCCCGTAATAGCGCCCTTTTTAAAAGAGTTTGCCCTCAACGGTCTGGAATTTTCATATACAAGCCACAGAACGATTCCCACAACAGGGAAGAAAAAAGCAAACAACGCAAGCAATGCCGAAGACGAATCGTTAAGCAGTTTTTTCTGAGGCTCGGTATAAACTCCGCAATGGATACAGACATCAGCTTTATCGTCTATTTCTTTTCCGCACCTTACGCAGAACATATTATCACCCTTATCTTATTCCGTAGTTTTCTATTATAAAGTCCATATCCTTATCGCCTCTGCCTGAGAGATTGATAAGAATGGAGCCTCTTCCCATCTGTTTGGCAAGCTTCATTCCGTAAGCAACGGCGTGAGCACTTTCAATGGCGGGAATAATTCCTTCGAGTCTTGAAAGAGTGAAGAATGCATCTATTGTTTCATCATCAGAAACAACATCATATTTTACCCTTCCGAGATCATGGAGAAACGCATGCTCCGGACCCGATGAAGGATAATCAAGACCGCTTGCCACCGAATAAACCGGTGCCGGCTCGCCATTTTCATCCTTAAGCATGATACTGTTAAAGCCATGCATAATTCCCTCTTCGCCGTATTTTAAGCTTGCAGCATGATCACCCAAGGCTGTTCCCCTGCCCAGAGGCTCAACTCCGTATATATCAACAGGGTCATTAAGGAAGCCTGAAAACATTCCCATTGCATTTGAGCCGCCGCCAACGCAGGCAACAACCGCATCGGGAAGCTCACCGGTCATGGAAACAAACTGCTCTCTTGCTTCAATTCCCACAACACTCTGGAAATCTCTTACCATCATGGGGAAAGGATGAGGGCCGAGAACCGAGCCGATACAGTAGATGCTGTCTTTATAATCCTTTGCATAAGCTTCAAAAGCCGCATCTACAGCTTCCTTTAAGGTAGCAAGACCGTGAGTTACTTCAATAACATTTGCGCCGAGAATCTTCATTCTTGCCACGTTGGGAGCCTGCTTTTTAATATCAACAGAGCCCATATATATATCACATTCAAGTCCGAAATAAGCCGCCGCAGTTGCAAGAGCAACACCGTGCTGACCTGCTCCGGTTTCAGCAATAACCTTTTTCTTGCCCATAAACTTTGCAAGAAGCGCCTCACCCATACAATGATTGAGCTTGTGAGCACCCGTATGGTTAAGGTCTTCTCTCTTAACATAAAGCTGAACGTTTCCCAGCGAACCCGAAAGTCTTTCAAGATATGAAACGGGAGTGGGCCTTCCCTGAAACTCTCTTCTTATTCTGCGAAGCTCGGTGATAAACTTGCTTGATTTACAGATGGTGAAATAAGCCTCCGTTATTTCTGCCATTGCTTTTTTAAGCTCATCTGAAACATAAGCTCCGCCGTATTTTCCGAAATATCCGTCACAGTCGGGATAGTTTTTAAAATATGTATCAAATTCAATTCCGTTAAAATTCATTTTTATTTCCTCCGAATTATTATATTAGCTTTGATTCTGAAATTAAAAATTTCCCCGCCATCGTGAAGCCAGAATAAACATTATCATTTCTCCTTTATAAAAAAATCCCTGACAGAAGCTCTGTCAAGGACGAATAAACTAATATCCGCGGTGCCACCTTGCTTTGCGAAAAAACCGCACACTCTAAAAGTACCATCATACTTCCGGAAACTGACGCGTTCCTCACGTCGGCGCATTTGACGCCGCCCTCGACAGTCCATATTACTCGGGAAGTCTTTATGGAACTCACACCATAATCCACTCGCTACGAAAGACCGCTCCGACTTTTTTCTGCCTCATAGGTTTTCAATATTAAGTTAAGACAATTATAACACCGTTAATTTAAGTTGTCAACACTTTTATTTACCGAGAATATCAGAAAGATTTTCGCTGATTTTCTCTGCAACCTCAGGCTTATTCATTGAATAAACGTGAACATTTAAAATGCCGTTGGCATAAAGATCTATAATCTGATCTGTTGCATAGGCGATTCCCGCCTGCTTCATTGCCGCCGCATCCGAGCCGAATTTATCCACAAGGCTCTTGAATCTCTGAGGCATAAAGGAGCCGGAAAGCTTAACTGCCCTTTCAACCTGATTGGCGTTTGTTATGGGCATAATTCCCGGAAGCACAGGAACAGTTATTCCCGCTTCTCGGATTTTATAAAGAAAATTATAAAGAAGGTTATTATCAAAAAACATCTGGGTGGTGATAAAATCACAGCCTGCGTCAATTTTTTCTTTAAGCCTTTTTATATCTTCCTTCTGATTTGCGCTTTCGGGATGAATTTCAGGGTAGCAGGCACAACCGATGCAGAAATCCTTTTCTTCTTCCTTAAGCTCTCTTATAAGGTCTATGGCGTAACGGTAATCCCACTTACTTCTGTCTTCCGAAAGGAGAGCCTCGGGAATATCTCCCCGAAGTGCCATAACATTCTGAATGCCCGATGCCTTGATTTCTCTTATCTTTTCCCTTACGGTTTCACGGGTTGAGGAAACGCAGGTTAAATGTGCAAGAGTAGGAACGCCGTAAAGCTCTTTAATATTTTTCGCAATATCAAGGGTGAACTTGCTTGTTCCTCCCCCTGCCCCGTAGGTGACGCTCATAAATGCAGGCTTAAGCTTTGCTATTTCTTCTGTTGCCGCTTTAACACTTTCGAAGCTCGTCTCGGTTTTGGGCGGAAAAACCTCAAAGGAAAGCGAAAGGGTATCTTTATTTAAAATCTCTGTTATCTTCATTACATTCATCTCCGTCATTCTATTATATATAAAGCAAGGAAGAATGTCAACATTTGAATTCAGAAAGACATACGGTTCCGAATTCTTTTTATGTATACTACTTGACGGAAAAAGTCAAACAGAATTACATTTGAATTTTTTTGAATTTTTTTCAAAAAAGGTATTGACAAATCATCACTTTTGCTCTATAATAGTACAAGTGTTCGAGAGATACACGCTGATGTGGCACAGCTGGTAGCGCAACGCCTTGGTAAGGCGTAGGTCGGCGGTTCAAGTCCGCTCATCAGCTCCAGGCCGGCTGTCGCCGGCGAATTTGCACCATTAGCTCAGTTGGTAGAGCACCTGACTCTTAATCAGGGTGTCCAGGGTTCGAGTCCCTGATGGTGTACCATAGAAAAAGGCTTGAAAGCTTTAGCTTCAAGCCTTTTTTTATTTTCTCTGCAATCTTAACTTTACCCATTTTGACAGCTAAATGAC